>NZ_JBNGOX010000071.1:0-8745 GCF_050589785.1 Carboxylicivirga caseinilyticus
GTAAAGCTTTTTTTTCATGATACAATATTTTATTAACACAAATAAAGGTAGCAAGGGCAACGGACTTTAGCTACCTTTAGGTTTAGTGCAACACGTGGTATAAGGCATGGCTGGGTTCGTGCGGATTCGACAAGTCGAATCTCGTCCCAACCTCAGTTTCGGTCGGACACTCAGACTCTCGTCTGACCGCCACGACCTCATACCACCACCGTTACCAACAAGCCTAAGAAAAGAAACGACAGTGGTAATTTTGCAGTGAGAAAAAAAGAAAAATGAAACAGCCGACCCACAAAACAGCACATTCGCAAGCCCTAACACACGAGCTGACGCTTCAGCTTGCAAAAGAGCTGTTTTCTTGCTGACGCTCGGCAAAATATGAGACATCTTAACTGATTTTAAAATAAAGTATGTAATTTGAGGATTTTAACTAAAATGAAATGGAGTTAACGGAAAGACTACTAATAGAATTGCAAAACCGACTTAAAGTTGGTAGTCGTAGAGGTGTTCACCTAAACGCAATTCCAGCACGTTCAAGATATAAGTTCGACTTAACAAGACTTTCATATATTGATGAAAATATTCCTCAAAATTTTATAAACTCATTACTCACAGAATTACCTCTAAAATTTCGCATAAGTTGGAAGGATAATGTTCCCGATTTGAATTCACTTTTTGAAGAAGACCAAGCCCAATTAGTTAAAATCACAAAATCATTTGAGAATCTTATAAACCAGACTGATGCAATTGAATCGGAGAAAGGAATCAACACCTTCGGTTTTGGTTTTCCAATTCTCGTTCGCAGAGACCAATCTGACAATAAATTAACTGTTGCTCCAATTTTAATTTGGTCATTAAGAATTAAAAGAACAAAAGAATTTAATACTTGGGAAATACAACGTAACGAAGAAGACCCGATTTACGTCAATGAAGTTTTAATAAACCATTTACAAAGTGATTCAAATATTGAAATTGACCAAGTATCTAGCGAGCATTTAGATGATGGCTTGATTGATAAAAATGAACTTTTAGAAATATGTGAAAATATAATTGAAGCAATAAATAGTTCTACACCAAATGATTTACATGAAACATTTGAAAAGAAATTAAAAGAAATAAAACCTATTGGAGAAAAAAAATACTATGAGAAACTACCATTAACATCCAATAACTCTTTTATTGATTTTGGTGGTCTATTTTCTATTTTTGAAGTTCAGAAACAAAATATAATTAATGATTACGGAAATTTATTAGAGCTTCAGGGTACAGAAATTGACCTTGAAGATATGGATGAACATTCGTTTCAACCAATCTCATCCGTAGAAACTGACCCATCACAACAAGGTATTCTTCATTCTTTAAATACTTCGCGAAATATTCTTATTCAAGGCCCTCCTGGAACTGGAAAAAGTCAATCATTGACAGCAATTTTGGTTAATGCTCTTGAAAACCATAAAAGAACAATTGTAGTTTGTGAGAAACGTACAGCTTTAGAAGTTTTGTATAATTCTTTAAATGAAAAAGGACTTAATTATCAAACTATTTTAATCAAGGATATTGTAAAAGACAGAAAACAAGCTGTTGATTCAGTAAGAGATAGAGTTGATAATTCTTCTTATCGCCGATATAGATATACACATTCGAAAGAAACTTTAGACAACATAATTAATAAGTCAAAATCTCTGATTGATTCAATTAACAAAAGGCATCAAAAACTTGACAAAAAACTTATTGGAAACAAAAACTGGACTAGCATAGTTGGTTCCCTCCTTTCTGAATTAAAAGACAATTCGGAAGATTATAATCTTGAACTTAGTAAAGATATATTTTCGTATGAGTCATCTGAACTAAATCAGTTACTTGAGTTAATCAGAAAAGGACAAGATTTATATCTTGAATTTAGACCATTTAAAAAACTATCTTTTCTAAACTCGGATAAATTGATTGGAGACAATCCATTCATTATTGAGCAAAATATTGAAGAAGATTTTTTAAGCTATAAAAAACAAATCGAATCTATTCATAATGATATTTTAGAATATGAGAAAGAATACTATAACATTAGAAATGAACAGCTAAAAGTTCAGAAAACGGAAATTGAATCATATTTAAACTTACTTTCTGATGTGATTTCAAAATATGATAAAGCTGATGATTTTTATAATGAGGATAAAACAAATGGCTTCTTTTTTAAAACAGCTTCTTTATTCTCCAAGGCGAAAAAAGCAGTCATTAACGACCAATTGCAAGTTAATTCGATATTTTCTGAACTCTTAACCAAAACAGAAGGTTTCAATGATTTTCAAACTATTTCATCAGCAAGTACTATTTCTGATATTGAATTAAATATTATAGACTATCAAAGCGTAATTGAAAATACTGAAAACAACTTTCAAAATAAAATTGAAACTGAATTTAGCGAATTAAACTTTCTTCATTCTGTTGCCGATAAATTTGAAACTAACAAATTACATTTAATACAAAATCAACTTTCTGATATAATTTCAAAAATACAAGAAGACAATTGGAGCAATTTTGAGCTTAATTTTCAATCACACAAATACCTTATTGAAAGCATTGAGAATTTAATTAACGCTAAAGAAATATATTTTGGAAATGACAATGACCTTTTTACTTTAGAATTTAAATGGTTTCAGTTTTATAATGTCTTAACAACAAATGAAAAGCTAATAGTTATTCAGTTACTAGAAAAAGAAAATTGGCGCAAAACCTTCCTGATTTTTTATTTAAATTCATTACTTGTTAATTCTGCAAATGTAGATTTACCAACAAATGATAATGACCATGTTGAATTAGGAAAATCATTATCAGAGCTTGAACATGAGCAGATTAGGTATATTAGAGAATATTGGTTCTCGAAACAAATTGATGCCACAAGGTCATTTGATGTAAACAATCCAAATATTTCAGTAGAAAATCTTTATAATAAACGAGCAAGCACTAAACATAAAAGACTTTCATTACGGGAGATTGTGAAACTAGATATGGATTTATTTACAACATTTTTCCCAATTATTCTTACAACACCAGACGTGGCAAGTAATCTTTTTAAAGGCCAAAACAAATATTTTGATATCGTTATGTTTGACGAGGCAAGTCAATTAAAGCTAGAAGACAACTTACCTGCACTTTTAAAAGGAAAGCAAATAATTATTGCTGGAGATGAACATCAGATGCCACCATCAAATTACTTTAGTAAAATTTTTGACGGCACTATTGAAGATGAAGATGATTTTGAAGATGAAATAGAACGAATAAAAAGCGAAGCAAGTAACTCGCTTTTGGATTGTGAATCGCTTCTTGATTTTGCTTCTGAACTTGGGTTTGAAAAAAGACATTTAGACTTTCATTATCGTTCAAGGCATCCTTATTTGATTGATTATTCGAATTATGCATTTTACAATCAAAGGCTAAAACCTTTACCAAATAGTTTTGAGTATAATCCAATTAAATACATCAATGTAAACGGTACATATTCTGATAATTCAAATGATTCCGAAGCCGAAACAATATTGTCTATTATTGAGAATAATATTTCCCGACTTCCCAATGGAAATTATCCGACCGTTGGTGTTGCTACATTCAATATTAATCAGCGTAACTTAATATTAGGGAAAATTAACGAAAGACGGAAGTTTGAGCGATATAAGGACTTCAATGAAAAGATTATTGAACTTGAAGAAAATGGCTTTTTTGTAAAAAATTTAGAAAACATTCAGGGAGATGAAAGAGATGTAATTATTCTTTCCACCACGTATGGCATTAATAAAGATAATAAGTTCGCTCAGCGCTTTGGTTCAATAAATCATCATAAGGGATATAAGTTATTAAATGTAATTGTCACAAGAGCGAAATATAAAATTTATGTATGTTCCTCAATTCCACAAGAAGTATTTTTGAATTATAAGGAGCATTTGATAACTGAAGGTTCAAACAATAGAAGAGCTGCATTATATGCATATTTAGCTTATGCAAAAGCAGTTAGCGAACAAGATAACGAAGCAAGACTGGCTGTGTTAAATACCCTTGCTGAAAATTCAACAACAAACAGTTCAATTGACAATTTTAATGCTGACTTAGAATCTCCATTTGAAGAAGAAGTTTATGCGGCGTTGACTGATTATTTTGACGAAAATAGAATTATACCACAACTACAATTTGCTGGTTTTAGAATCGATTTAGTTTATGACACAATGCAAGTTGGATTGCCAAAAATTGCAATAGAATGTGATGGTGCTGCATACCATTCAAGTCAAGAAGCTTATTTACACGACAAGCACAGGCAAAAGATTTTAGAAAATCACGGATTTGTTTTTCATAGAATTTGGAGTACAAATTGGTGGAGAAATCCAAAGAGAGAAACTCAAAAATTAGTACAATTCATAAAAGAAATAGAAAATAGTTCTCCTTCTTTGTTTGAAGATAAATCAAAAACAAGTTTAGCATTTACTGATGATATCTCAATAATTGAAAGTAAACTCGTTAAAGTTTCCCCAAGTGTTCAAAAAGATTTAGCTGAAACAATTAAAGCAGTAAATAAAAACGAAAATATTCAGACCGAATTATTTAAAGAAACAGTAAGATTAAATAGTAAGGTTAAAGTTAAATATATAAATATTGATAAAGACTTGAAAGTTCAGTTAGTCGAACAATCAGTTTCAAAATCAGAAAAATCAAATGGACTTCAACTGATAAATATAAAATCACCACTGGGCGTTGCGCTGAACGGAAAATCAGTTGGAGATACGGTAAAGATTGGTGATTTAGATAAATATGTTAGAATTTTAGAAATAGTGAATTAAGCCCACGCTTCACAGCCACACACATTGCCAAGTCGCTCGAAAAGCCATACCCACGACCAAAACTTGTCAAAGAGTGTGTCTGTCCGAACGCACGAGGCACTGCAAAATTGATAGCTAATTGATTGAAAATGAATAAAGGCCAGTTGGTAACACGGTATATAAAACATTTGGCGGAAAGTGCTAATTTTAAGGGCGGTAAATTTAATAAACATCGCAACGGTTTGATAGGAAATCGCTTTGAAATGCCAAACGTTTCATATACCCATCCGTTATGGGCAACCTTAAGACCTGCAAAATTGAAACTATGAATTTTGAATTAGAAGATAAACTTAGAAACCTGATAGATAAACAAGAGCTAGATAATGCAATTCAACTTGCGGAATCAGAGTTGAATAAGATACCAAAGACAGACTTTCATAAAATGATTGGTAAAGATATTTTGCACCTATCAAATGATTTGAAGATATATATTCAAAAATTCGATAAATCAACATCCGAGATTTTAAATAAACCCAAAGGATTGATAAAATCAGTTTTTGGAAAGCCTACAGATTATAGACCCGCTGCATATTATTGCGAAATGAATGGGTTTACAATTAATTATGATAGGTGGTTTATTGATTTGTTTTCATTTAAGGAAATGGGCGGAGATGATTGGGATTGGTTGTGCGACTTTTATGATTCAACAGCAAGTGATTTTACAATAACTGGACTTGAAGATATTCAAAAGGTTTTCGAAGACGTTCACGAAAATGACCGATTTAAAGAACCGAATATTGAAAAAGCTTATGAAGTTTGTGAGTTATTAGTTATTCTTAGACTGCAAGAGCTATTTAGATTAACATACTCAAAAATTGAAGAACCTTTAAGTAATATTCCATTGTTCGTAACTGCGCATGATTATGAATTAATTTATAGAGTAAATTAAATGACTGAGTGGTTTAGAAATACTGATTGGAATAAAGAAATAGAAGATTTCTTTGAGCTTAAACTTAAGCGAGCAAGAGGAGGTCATAGCAAGGCTCAATACCTAAGGATTCAAGCTGGGTATCTACTTGACACAAAAAAGCACGGACAGGTTGGTGAAAGATTAATGATTAGGTTGTTCAGTGATTTTCCTGATGAGAAATTTTCTGTAATATTTGGTCATGAACAATTAGCTGATTACTATTTTAAAACAAACCAATTTGTCAAGGCGGAGAGTGAGTATAAGATTGTTGTGGAGTATTACCATTCTGACAACAGAAGTGGTACGACTGGATTAGCAGATGTAAAACTTGCTGATTTGATTTTAACAACTAAGCAATCGGACAAATATGACTACGCTTACAAACTGATTACCGATGATTTTAAAGAATCTGGTGGTTCGGTAGACCTTAACGATAGTAAATACTTTTATTGTTTAACTTGTGCAATATTAGCAAATAGACTGGGATTAATAGAGGATTCTAAGGAGTTTGCAAAAGTCGCAATTGATTTAAGTAAGGTAACTGAGCCTCAATTCCCAAGACATAAAACAGTCGGGATTGTAAAGGCAAAAAAACAGGATTTGAAAGAACTTAAAAAGATTATGAATGAATAAAAGGCAGCCCATAACATGCGGTCATAAAACAGTTGGGGTTCAGCGGTTTGCGAGCATTAGTTCTCGCATCAACTTTTTCCTCGGTGAATACGAACGCGCTCCGAAAACCCAACCGTTTCATACCGCAATACCGTTGTGCCGCATAAGAGCGACCGTTCAAATGATAAAATAATTGATAATAAACAAACTATAAAATGAGACAGATTTTCATTGTAATATTTGGATTGATTTTTACAATCTCTAACGCTCAGGATTTTGAGAATAAGGAATATTATGAGGACGGAACATTAAAACTTGAGTATTCTGGGAAAAAAGATAAACCAGAAGGTATTGTTAAACTGTATTATCCAACAGGAGAACTTCAAGGAGAATTAATGTATAAAAAAGGAAAGCAAAATGGGACATCAAAGATATTTTATAAGACTGGGAAGATTCAAAAAGAAATGACTTATAAAGATGGCCTTCAGATTGATACGATGAAGATATATTATAAAAGTGGGCAGTTGTATGAATTGAGTTTTATACAAAATGGCAAGAAAAATGGTGTTTATAAATTATTCTATGAAAATGGACAAATTGAAATAGATGGTTATGCCAAAGATAATATGATACATGGTTACTGTGTTCATTTCAAAGAAAATGGAGACGAATGGAAAAAAGGAGAGTATGACATGGGAACTCCGATTGGGAATTGGACTGAATATGATGAAGTTGGTGTGACGATGAAACAATATGGCAAAGCGAAGAAATAAATTCATAAAGTACGACGGCACAACACGCTGGCATAAAGCATGGCTCGGTTGGCTCGTCCTGACACCTTAGTCTACTGTCTTAGTCCCCCTAACGGGTGACACGACACCACGACTAACGCGCCACGACTTCATCCAGCAACCGTTGGCAAATATTAAAAAACCATGACCACTAGATTATTATTACTCACTTTACTCATCATTACATCATGTTCCAATAAAAACGAAATATTGGAATTTGAACTATCGATTGGAGAAGAAAATAGTAGGACTTTGACAATGCTCGTTAATGATTTTGAAGAGAATTATCTTGCTAAGCATTATGGTGACATAGACATGAAAAAAGCATACAAAATGTTTTTAGTGGACATCAAAGATTATAATATAAAAGAGCGAATTCAAGCTAGATTTGAACTAGTTGACAAAATTAAAAAGTCAGGATTTTATGAGGAGTTATATGCAATTAATGATTCTGTATGGTATGATAAATCTGAAAACATTTATCACCTTAGAACAAAAAGCTTACTTCCAAATGGAGAATACAAAATAGGAAAACATGAAATCTCGTACGGTAGATCAGCTAAAACAAATATAGAAGAAACTATTAAAAAACACTATTCATTTAAAAACAGGAACTTCAATAGTAAATTTTGGAATGCTTTAAAAAATATTGGAGAGAAAGAGCAATATATTTATGAATATATTGACAATACAGAAGCAATGGGAAGTGCAGTTGCATTTGCTCTTGCAAATGGCTTTTTAAACTCGCATTTGGATTATAGTGACTATTTTGTAAAAAGGATTATAGTTACAGAATTTGTTGAATATTAAAAATAACATTTGCCAACACGCTGGCATAAAGCATGGCTCGGTTTGCTCGTCCTGACGCCTTTGTCTACTGTCTTAGTCTCCCTATCGGGTGACACGACACCACGACTAACGCGCCACGACTTCATCCAGCAAACGTTGGGCGTAATTAAAACCAACGGATAATAACCAGAAAATGATAATAAAATCTAAATATCAAAACATTAAGAATCTATTGCTGCGCATTATTTTTTTGATTTTGTTAGCTATGGATATCTTATTCCTATATCCTCAAAACCAAATTGCTTCAATTGTATTCGGATCAATAATATTAATCTTAATCCTGATTCTACCGGAAACACGCATTACTATCAAAACTGACTACATTGAATTTAAAGCATTAAGACTTTTGGGACTTTACAATAATAAAATACGACTTGACTTTAAAAATATATCAAGTGCGAACTTTTATCCAGAAGAAACAAATTGGTTAATTGTTCTTTTACCTGGTGTTGGTGGACATCGAAATGCAGAACTCACTTTTAACCTGAAAAATGGCGAAAAATTCTCTAAGCAAATAATAGAGACTAATGACGTTATAAACTCTTTGACTTCTGAACTTGGAAAAAGAATACAATTAGAAATCAATAAATAACATACGCCCAACACGCTGGAAATAAAGCATGGCGTGGTTTGCTCGTCCTGACACCTTAGTCTACCGTCTTAGTCCCCCTATCGGGTGACACGACACCACGACTAACGCGCCACGACTTCATCCAGCAAACGT
>NZ_JBNGOX010000072.1:0-8702 GCF_050589785.1 Carboxylicivirga caseinilyticus
TCTTATCAATCCCCATAGTCAGCTATTTCTACCCGGTTGTCGGCAACACGCGCGCTCAGCCTTTGGTTTGCAACCAGGCAGAACGCTTAGTTGTTGTGCTTAGTAATTTTTACTATCTGTATTCTATTAATAAATCAACTCTATTTAATCGTTCTTTATATTCTTCTTTATAATTCAAATCAAATCCTTTATACTGTACTTGAATCATTTAATCTTTTTGAAATCGTATCTAACTCAAATTTTGTAAATTGTTTTAGTCCATATAAACCATTAATCCAGACGAAAATTAAAGGAATAAAAATCAAAGCGAAGGAAATAACCAATGATAAGTGAGAAAGTTGCCATAAAACAAAAAATCCTATTATTGAAATTAGAGTCCAAAATACTATCAGTTTTGTTAAATCAAAAGAAAATGAGATGTTGTCATCATAAATATTGAAATATCCTGAATCTTTAAAATCCATTTGTTTATAAATTACTTCCCAACCATTTGACTTAAACTTATACAATCTCTTAATCCTAATTTTTGTATCAGTTTGTCGCATTGTTTTATATCGTCCTGAAAAATATATCTCAATTATTTGAATAATAGAATCAGACGTTAAATTATCTGGTTTATATATTTTATTCTTTATCATTTTTTATCAATAGTAGGATGCTCCTAATTATTAAGCACAACGGTTGGCGGTATGAGTAGTGCGGGATTTCGAAGCACTTACTTATCAAACCGTTGCTATGTTTATTAAATGTACTCATGTTGAATTTACCACATTACCCCGCATTACTTATGACCGCGTGTTGTATGCTGGTGTTTATTGTTCAAAGACAATCTGTTTCAAGTTTTTACAAATCTAATATTTTATCTTATCAATCTGCACTGAACTTGATACGGAGCATTAATTTATTTTGTTTTTTGTGGGAGGGCAAACCCCAAACCGCCCTTAAAGGCGGTAACAAGGCTGGTATTTGTTAGCTCTTTGGCAAGTTTTGGTTTGAGCGTGGCTCGTGTGACTTGCCAATGTGCTAACAAATAGGGCTGATTGGTTAAAAAAATTATGATATTTACATACCTTTAGCTTGTCCCATTATTTTTATTTTCAATTTCTCAAATGTATAATAAATCATAGGTACAATAATCATTGACAAGAACATAGAAACTGTCAAACCTCCAATTAATACCCAACCGATTCCGTTTTTCCATTCAGCTCCGGCACTGGCAGAAACGGCAAGAGGAATAAGCCCAATAATCATTGAAATATTGGTCATAAGAATGGCTCTAAAACGCAATAGTACAGCTTCGAGTATGGCATCCACCAATGCTTTTCCTTCCTTTATTAGGTCGTTGGCAAAGTCGATTACAAGAATGGCATTTTTGGCTACCAGTCCGGCAAGCATAATAATACCCAAAATGGTAAACAAGCTAAGGTTTTCGTTTGCTAATGCCAGTGCAAACAATGCCCCGATAATTGCTAAAGGAATGGTAAACAGCACCACGAAAGGATGCAGCCAGTTATTGTAAAGCAGAACCATAATTAAGTACATAAAAAGAATTGCGGCAATAAATGCAATTGCGAGCGACGCAAACGATTCGCTCATCATTTTCGACATTTTCGAATATTCATGACTTGTACCTTGTGGGAAATTTGCCTGTTCTACTAAATTTTCGAATTGTTCAGTTGCAGTACCTTGCGAAACACCTACCAACTGGCAGGTAATAGTTGCCGACGAGCCGCGGTTATATCTTTCTAAAACGCTTGGACCCAGTCCTTGTTCAATAGTTGCAAATTGCGATAAAGTAACAATGCCTTTGTGAGTTTTAAATTTTAACGATTCTAAATCAGATTTGTCTTTTCGATTAAATTCGTCGAGACGAATGTTGATATCATATTCGTTATCTCCAATCCGGTATTTATTATCGGTGTTCCCGGCAAATGCCAGTTGAATATCTTTTGAAATTTCGCCTATTGTAAGTCCATAATATGCCAGCTTTTCTCTGTCAAAAAATACCTGGTATTCAGGATTACCAAAATTCAGTGAATTTTCTACTTCTGTAGTTCCTTCAATAGAGCGAAGCAAATCGCAAAACATTTCGGAAGCTTTGTAAATACTATCAATATTACTACCTTTTACATAGAATTTTATAGGAATGTCTTCGTTGCCCATAATGTTAACATTGGCAGCACTAACTTTAATGCCGGGCACTGTTTCCTCAATTTTGGCACGTAATGTTCGAGCAATATTTTGTGAACTCATTTCGCGTTCTTCTAAAGGAACAAAAATTACATTAAACTCGGTAAAATAAGGTGTACTATTATCAGTTGCAATAGCGTTTCCTGTTCGTTTACCAATAGTTGTATATAAATTTTCAACTTCAGGTTGTGAAAGGATAAGCTCTTCAACTTGCGAAGTAACTTTTAAATTCTCGTGTATTTTTGTCGATTTTGGCAATTCAATTCTTAAAATAGCATTTCCCCTGTCACCCGATTCCATAAACGAAGTGCCAATAAAACCTGCCGGAATAAGCCAAACGCTAAGAACAAACGCAACAATCACAAAGCCTGTTGTAAGCATTTTGTGGTGTAATGCCCACTTAAGCATATTTGTTATCCAAACAGCAAATTTTTCCAATAGTTTTTCAAAACCATCGAGTACTTTGCTTACGGCATTTTTCTTTGGTGTTTCAATTTTAGCATATCTCGAGGTTAATAAAGGCACAAGTGTAAATGTAAATAGCAAACTAAAAAGCATAGATGCCACAATAACAATTGCATACTCGTGCAAAATTTGACCTGTGATTCCTGTAACCATTGATATTGGAATAAATACAGCTGATAAAACAGCAGTAGTTGAAACAAGTGTAAGACCTATTTCTTTCATGCTGTCTTTTGTGGCATCAAACCTGTTTTTGCCCATTTCCATATGGCGGTGGATGTTTTCGATTATAACAATAGCATCGTCGACTACAGTACCAACAACCAACGAAAGCGAGGTTAAACTAATAAGGTCGAGCGAAAAATCGAGCAGGTACATAACAATGAATGTCCCTATTAATGATGTTGGAATAGTAACCAGAACAAAAAGGGTGTTTCGGTAACTTTTTAAGAACAAAAGCATAATAAGTGAGACAAGGATAATTGCCATCATTAGGTCTTTACCAACAGCATTTGCTGCATTGAGTGTAAATACTGAATTATCGTTGGCAATTGTAAAATCTAATCCGGAATCGGCATAATCTACTTTTAGTTGTTCCAGTTTTTCCTGAACAAGTCGGCTTACATCTACAGCATTGGCTTCTTTTTGTTTTGAAACTTCAATACCAATGGCTTCGACACCATTGATTTTTGCAATTGTTTTTATGTCTGAAATTCCTTCATATACATCGGCAATTTCTTCAAGGTAAATAGCATTGCCGGTATTTGAATACCCTGCCACGGTTTTTCTTAACTGGTCGATAGATTGGTATTTTCCGGATAATCGCACCTTCATTTGAGTTTGTTCGTCTTCAATTTTACCGGCCGGGAATTCTATATTTGAAGCTCCAACAAGTTGAACAACTTGCTTTATAGTAAGGTTAAAAGCATCCAGTTTGTTTTTGTCGATGTTTACCTTAATTTCCTTTTGCATACCGCCAACCATATTCACATTTGCCACTCCTTTAATTTGCGATAAAGTCGGCTGTATTGTCTTATCGATAAGGTCAAAAAAATCGGTATTCGACAAAGCTGATGTTGCACCAATAGTAATAATTGGCAATTCACTTAAATCAATTGCCGAAACAGATGGTTCGTAAATGTCTTTTGGCAGTGTCCGACGGATTTTGTCAAGTTTTGCTTTTACATCTTGTAAGGCATCCTTGGGGGCAATATCCATACTCATCATAAGTCTTACACTTGAAACACCTTCCATTGAAGCTGAAATTATTTCATCGATTCCTTCAACTTGTGCCAGTGCATTTTCGAGTGGAATGGTTACTGATTTTTCGATATCGCTTGCACCTGCACCTGGATACACTGTAGTTACAACAACTACCGGCGCACTAATATCGGGAATCAATTCATACTTTAGTTTTGTACCTAAAAACAATCCTGCCAATAAGGTTATTATGAGCAGAACTAGTGGAATTGTTGGTCGCTTGATTGATATATCTGATATATTCATATTTTCAAAATTTTAAACTCGTGTCCAAATAACTTCTTTTTTAATAAATCCATATTTCATAAAAATCTTTATTTGATTAGTATTATGAAATTTGGTCATGCAGTCAAGTGTTTTTCCTTTAGCTGTTAAAATGCCACTTTCATACTGTTTTAATTTAGAATTATAGGTCAGGTCTTTAATGATAACATCCCCTATATTCACATCTTTGTCAGCATCTTTAGCTTTCCACACTACTTTTGCATTGTATTGGCCATTTGTTTGATAGAATTCAACCTTCATTTTTTTGTTTGCAGTAAGATATGTGCCAACTATGTTTTCTTGTTGAGAATATGCGGTCACAACTAAAAACAATGATATTATTATTGTACTTATCGTCTTCTTCATGCTAGATATTTTTTAATCTATAATTTTTACTTTCGCCGATTCGTAAAGGTTAATGGTTCCCGATACTACATAAATCTGGTTTAGATTTAAACCATCGATGATTTCAACACTGCTACCCAATGTTTTATTTATTTTAACCTCTTGTTCTACCAGCTCATTGTTTTCAACAATATACATCGAAGCATTTTGCAAGGAACCCGAAATAGCATTTCTGTCAACAATAATTGCTTTGGGCTGAGTTTTTTCGATAGTTGCTTCTGCAAACATTCCTGCTTTCAGATAGTTGTTTTCGTCAATAGAAATTTCAATGGCAAACCGACTGTTTGACAGTGCTTTTTCAGCGATATTTGTAATGCTTCCCGTAAAACAGTTGTTTGGATACTCATCTACTTTTAAAGTAACAATATCTCCGCTTTCTATTGACAAAACATCCTTGCTATTAACCTCAGTGGTAATAATCAGATTGTTTTTACTAATAATGTTGCACAGTTTAACACTTCCCGAAATAAGCATTCCTTCTTCGTAATAGCTATCGTTAATAAAACCCGATACAGGAGAAGTAACTTTAGTGTCGTTGAGCATTTTTGTAATTCTTGCAAGCTCAGCTTTCGATTGTGTATATTTTAAAGTAATATCTTCGAGATTTTTTTGAGTTACAGCATTGTTTTCAACCAACTTTTTCATTCTTTCGTAGTCAAGTTTGCTGTGCTCGTAATTTGTTTTTGCAAGTTCGTATTGCTCTTTCAATACTGAATTATCTATTTCAAGAATAGTTTCGCCTTTGTTTACCCAGCTGCCTTTTTCCTTGTATATTTTAATAATTCGTCCTTGTGTTTCGGCAAAAAGAAACAAATCGGTTTTATTTTTTATTGCTCCTGACATCTCGATATTTTGGATGTAATTTGCAGCCTTTACCGTGTCAACTTTTACAGGTATGGCAGTTGCTTTTACATTAGCAAGTTCCGCTTCTGCTTTATTTTTTTCCTTGTTTGCTTTTAATTTCCAACAAATTGCTGTTATTACCAGTAATATGATGAATGCGGGCAAAATATGTTTTATTATCTTTTTCATCTTATTAAAAATTTATTTATTCGTTAAAGTATTTAAATTGCAATTCGATTTTAACACATCGAGCTCGGCCATGAAGAGTTCTAATAAGCTTTTTGTGTAACTTAATTTAGCATTGCTTAAGTCTGAAGTTGAGATTAATAATTCAGTTAGGGGGAGTAATCCTTCTTCGTATTTAAGCGATGAAACATTATAGATATCATCGGTTTGTTTTATGTTGTCGAACTGAATTTCACAGTTTTCTTTTAGTGAAAAGTATTTATTTAATGTTTGTTGTCGTTCTTGATTAAAGTTTTGTGTTGCTTGTTCAATGTTCTTTTCTACAATTTGAGAATTGAGCTTCGATTGTTGCACTTTTGCTTTGTTTCTGCCACCCGAAAAAATGGGTATTGTCATTTTAAGACCTACAAGCGAAATGTTATTCCAATCGTTAACTTTGAACACATCGGCAAAATCGTTCTGTTGAACATTATAGGCATACGAAGCATAAAGCAATGTAGTTGGGCGGTAAGCTGCTTTTGATTTTTTTATCTGAAGATTTTGTATTTCAAGTTGCTTTTCAAGAATTTGAATATCGGTACTTTTTACAGAATCTATCAATCCAATTTTCTGATTGTTTTGATTGAATTCAATATCTAAATTGGGCTCAGGAAATGGATAGTCTTCATTGCCTATTAGTAATCTTATCCTGTTTTTCTGCTCAAATAACGATGCTTCTATTAGGTTAACTTGTTTCTCCAAATCATTAATTTTTACAACAATTCGGTTTGTGTCGGTTGGCAAAGCCATATCGTTATTTACCAGATTCGCAGCAATTCTTTTATTTTCTTTTAATATCTCAATATTTTCTTTTATAATTTTTAAGCTCTCCAAACTTGCTAAATAATAATAATATGAGTAGCTCACCTGATAGATTACAT
This sequence comes from Carboxylicivirga caseinilyticus, assembly GCF_050589785.1. NCBI lineage: Bacteria > Pseudomonadati > Bacteroidota > Bacteroidia > Marinilabiliales > Marinilabiliaceae > Carboxylicivirga > Carboxylicivirga caseinilyticus. The sequence continues at coordinate 6,531 of NZ_JBNGOX010000072.1, forward strand.
CTTCTTCAGTTTTAATTTTTAAAAGTTTGTATAATTCCGTTGACTCTTTTGCTGTTTTTAAATCGGTAAGCAATGAAATATTTGGTATTAAATATGATGCGCTAATACCGACATCGCCATTGTTGGGTCTTCCCATGTGTGTTTCAATATCACTGGGAGCACCAAGCATTTCTCCCGGAAGAATCACAGTGGGCAATTCAATATAATGCTTTGCTTCAATTGCTCCTGATAATTGAGGAAGTGTATAGGACTGAACTTGTTTAACTTGCTGTTCACTGTTAGCAATATCTAATTCTGCTTTTTGGATTTCGTAATTATTTTCAAGGGCCATCCGGAGCAGTTCTTTATGAACATCATCTACTTGTGAATAAAGAACACCTGTAAAGAGTAGCCCATTAATCAATATTAAAAACAATTTCTTCATGCTTCTCACTTTTTAAAATTTACTGAGAGCAAAGAAACTGCAATACAATAGTAACTACGACCTAACTACAAAGGACGTACTATTTACAAGTTCGACCTTTAAAGCAGCGACATATAAAATACAGATATACTGATACATAAGTTGTGATAGTTGAATTGCATTTTTTTACGAAGACTATCCGGAAGCTAGCTCTTTTCGATATTCGGAAGGTGTTTTTCCTGTAAATTTTTTGAAAAAAGTGTTGAATGATGACTTGGAATTGAATCCTGCCTCAAATGCAATGGCTATAATACTCCAATTTTTATATTTTTCTTCTTTAAACAAACGGATTACTTCGTTGGCACGAAACTCATTCACGAATGTATAAAGGTTTTTATTCAATTGTTCATTTAAAATCTGGGTAATATAATGTTGCTGTATGCCTGTGTGTTGCGATATTTCTTTTAAATTTACTTCGGGATTTAACCACAATTTCTCTACTTGCATCAATTTTGTGATTGTTTGGGCATACTTTACAGCATCGTTTCTTTTTAATCCTGACTTTTGATACGATTCTTTTGGCTTATCATCTTCAACTTCTTCTTTTTGAGCTAAAAGTCTGGGCTGAACATAACCTCGAAAACTTATTACATAAATAAAAAAAGTATAAACAGGTATTAGGATATTTGACATCTTGAAATCAATTCCAACGACTTTATTGAAACCATTTATTATAATGGCCAGAAAATAATATGAGTAAAAAATAAGTACCAGTGTCCATAGCCATTTTAAACTTACATTAGTATTATGGAAAGAATATAAATTATCGACGATTTTACGATATTGGTTCAACTGGCGAATAGTTATGTAACCATATATAGCAAAAGTAGATATAGAAATAATTCCAAATAAGATAAGCAATAATCCTATATCACCATCAGAGTATAACAAAGCCGAAAACTTCGGATTGTAATAAGATAAGAACAAAACATAAAAACTGATAAACACAAAAGGTAAAAAATGAACCAAATCGAATGGTTTGAATTTGTCAACTCCGGATATTAAATATTTCACATACAAATATAAAAATGATGGAAACGACAATGTAATTATAGCTCCTCTACCAATAAGATCGAATTCAAACTGGTCTTGAAAATCAATATTGATTAGTTTCATTATAAAAGAACACATTACAAAAATTAACCAGGCAGAAAGCAGCTTGTCGGTTATATTAAGTGGTCTTTTTGTAACAACAATTAATATGGCAGCAAACAAGGTTTGTGCAATATTTATATGTAAGAAAGCATCTAACAAAACATTTGAATTTTACATAAAGATATAATTAATCTAAAAGTAACAATAGATGAGAAATTTATTTTAAAACCGGATAATCATAAAAAAGAAGAATTGCTATCAAATTAGCAGCGGTGCGTTGGCAAAAAAACAACTCTTTTGTAAACTTTGGTTTGCAGAGCTGGCTTGCTACGGTTTGCAAATGTGTTGTTTTGTGGGCGGGGTTTCCTTTTTCTTTGTGTGGGGGGAGAAAAAAACAAAATAAATTCCCCTCAAACTGCACCGCCCTGTCAACGGAGCACCAATCCAATCAATCCGTTTTTTGTAATTATTTCAATCTTTTTTATTGTATTAATGTATCGTATCGGTTTTACACTTGCATACAACGTTTCGTGGATGAAGCGTATGGAGGTTAATAGAGCTGATCTTCTCAAATTTCACTGAGCCAAATCTTTTATTTGTTTTATCTTTTCATT
>NZ_JBNGOX010000073.1:0-7968 GCF_050589785.1 Carboxylicivirga caseinilyticus
CCCTTCAGGGGATTTAGGGGTGACATAAAATGATATTTTATTACAAATTGAAACTAACGTTGTTTTGATGTTTAGTTTTTGGACACCCTCTTTTTCTACTATAATTGAATAACCTTAATTATCATTCATCGAAATCAGAAATTCTTCATTAGAATTTGTCTTCTGCATGCGATCATGTAAAAATTCCATTGCTTCTACCGGCGTCATATCCGACAGGTAGTTACGCAATATCCAGATACGATTCATAAATTCCGGATCCATCAACAAATCTTCGCGACGGGTACTTGACAGGTTTACATCCACAGCAGGGAAAATACGCTTGTTCGACAAACGACGATCCAACTGAAGTTCCATATTACCTGTACCTTTAAATTCTTCAAAGATCACTTCATCCATCTTCGAACCTGTTTCAGTTAATGCAGTAGCGATAATGGTTAAAGATCCACCATTTTCAATATTACGCGCTGCACCAAAGAATCGTTTTGGTCGATGTAAAGCATTAGCATCAACACCACCCGACAACACTTTACCTGACGCAGGAGAAACAGTATTATAAGCACGAGCAAGACGAGTAATTGAATCTAATAAAATCACTACATCATGACCACATTCTACCATACGCTTTGCTTTCTCCAGAACAATGTTCGCAACCTTAACATGACGTTCTGCAGGCTCGTCAAAAGTAGAAGATACTACTTCTGCATTCACACTACGTGCCATGTCTGTTACTTCTTCCGGACGCTCATCGATCAAAAGGATGATCATATAAACCTCAGGATGATTGGAAGCAATAGCATTTGCAATATCCTTTAATAATACTGTTTTACCAGTTTTTGGTTGAGCAACAATCAATCCACGTTGTCCTTTTCCAATAGGAGAAAACATATCAACCACACGCGATGAAAGACTAGCTTTTGTTCCATCAGTCAGGTTAAATTTCTCATTAGGGAAAATAGGCGTTAAATGATCGAATTGAACACGGTCGCGCACAATAGCAGGGGTTCTACCATTAATTAACTCAACTTTGATTAATGGAAAATATTTCTCTCCTTCTTTTGGAGGACGAATAGATCCTAAAACAGTATCACCTGTTTTTAAACCAAAAAGTTTGATCTGAGACTGAGAAACATATATATCATCAGGTGAGTTCAAATAGTTATAATCTGATGAACGAAGAAAACCATAACCATCAGGCATAATTTCCAACACGCCTGAAGCAGAGATTATACCCTCGAACTCGTAAGCCTTATCATCTTTACGATCAAACTGGCGACGCTCTTTGTTTTTATCCTGCCATTTTCTTCCAGGTTGGTCATCCTGACTACGATTTTCCTGGTTACGATTCTCTCTAACCGGACGCTCACTTTTCTCCGGACGGTCTTTTCCGTCACGCTTTTTAAGTTCTTTCACAGGAGCTTCTTTAACAGGCTCCTCTTTCGCAACAACCTCTTCCTTTTTCTCCTCTACAACTTCAACCTTTTCTTCAACGATCGGTTTTTCAGTCTTTACTTCAACCTCCGCCTTTGGCTCTTCTACTTTCTTCTCTTCCGGAATAACCTTTTTAGGTTCTTCACTCATCGAACTGGCTGCCTCAGCCACTTTTGAAGATACCGAAGACGCCACCAAACCAGTATCGGCACGTTGGGTTCTTGGACGTTTATTACGTGGTTTTTTATCAATAACCTTTTCTTTTTTAACCGGCTTCTTATTTTCAGTAACCTGAATAGCCTGTTCATCAAGAATCTTATAGATAAGATCCTGTTTCTTAAACGACTCAACTCGTTTTACATTAAGTTCTTTAGCAATTTGTCGTAAATCGGCAAGTAGCTTTTTATTAAGCTCTAAAATATCGTACATAATCTATAGAATAAGGAAAGTCCTTAGAACTAAAAAAATATTCTTATTTAAATGAAAGTTTGTTTAAAGAATTGAATACCTGACAGGCACCAACTTTTATTGTTCGCACAAATGTATGGATTCTTTAAATTCAAACAAAATAATTTAATGACAATCAACTCCATTTTACTCAAATTAATTAACATTTGTCTTTGCCGTTTGTTTTTTTTTCTGCAATTTTAAAAAACACGCGAACAAATTGACTAAGAAGCATGTTGCAAAGAATACAGACATCCTAAACTACACAACCACCGTTATGCAATGAGACAACTTAAAATTACAAAACAGGTAACCAATCGGGAGACTCCTTCTCTGGATAAATATCTTCATGAGATTGGCAAGGTGAGGCTTCTTTCTGCTGAAGAAGAAGTAAGTCTTGCCAAAAAAATAAAGAATGGAGATAATAAAGCTTTGGAGCAACTAATTAATTCGAACTTACGATTTGTTGTATCAGTGTCCAAGCAATATCAAAACCAAGGATTAAGTCTTCCTGATTTAATTAACGAAGGTAATTTGGGATTGATTAAAGCCGCTCAAAGATTTGACGAAACAAGAGGGTTCAAATTTATTAGCTATGCGGTTTGGTGGATTCGACAATCCATTTTACAAGCTTTAGCTGAGCAGGCTCGTATTGTAAGGCTTCCACTGAACAAAATTGGTTCGATCAACAAGGTAAATAATGCCTTTGCAAGATTAGAACAAGATTATCAGAGAGAACCAACTGCCGAGGAAATTGCCAGTGTTCTGGAAATTGCACCTAAAGAAGTCGGAGAAGCATTAAAAGTATCATCACGTCACCTTTCGATGGATGCACCATTAAAAAAGGATGAGGATAATACCTTATACGATGTACTATTATCATCTGATTTCATCAGTCCTGACACTCAACTTTTGGATGATTCGTTACGAAAAGAAATTGAACGTTCATTAGCCACACTTTCTACAAGAGAATCAGATATTATTAAACTGTATTACGGATTGAATGGGGAACCTCCGTATTCTCTTGAAGAAATTGGTAAACTTTTTAATCTGACAAGAGAACGAGTACGTCAGATTAAAGAAAAGGCAATAAAAAGACTTAAAAACACTTATAGAAGTAAGATTTTAAGATCCTTTCTGGGTTAAGATGCCATGCATCACCCACAACTGAGTGAGTAAAATTTCATCTTTTTCTTTATTTATCTTAAAAAGTGATTTTTTTGAAAGCCATTCTATTGTACTTTTGTGACTAAAGAAATTAAAATTCAATGAAACATTTGATTGCTCCGTCATTATTAGCAGCCGACTTCAGTAATTTATCATCCGAAATAGAAATGATCAATCAGAGTGAAGCCGATTGGTTACATCTTGATATAATGGATGGAGTGTTTGTTCCTAATATATCTTTTGGTATTCCGGTTCTTGAGTCAATTAAAGATAAATGTCAGAAACCAATGGATGTTCATCTTATGATTGTTGAACCCGACAGATACATTGATGCTTTCAAAAATGCCGGAGCCAACATCTACAATGTTCACTACGAAGCTTGTACTCACCTGCACCGCACTGTACAATCGATACATAATGCCGGGATGAAAGCCGGAGTTACTTTAAATCCCCACACTCCAGTTGCCTTGTTGGAAGACATCATATCAGAACTTGATCTGGTTTTATTGATGTCGGTTAACCCGGGTTTTGGAGGTCAGAAATTTATTGAAAACACTTATAATAAGATTGAGCAATTAAAAGAACTCATTCTTAAAAAGAATAGCAGGGCATTAATCGAAATAGACGGTGGTGTTGATAACAGCAATGCGAAAAAATTAATTAATACAGGTGCAGATGTTTTAGTTGCAGGTAGTTATGTTTTTAAATCAAAGAATCCTGTTGAAACCATTTCTTTATTGAAGAATTTCTAAGTTTATATTCTTTGCTTTTTATTATATTTGTGGCACATTTCACTTGGGGCTGACGTGGATTTGACAGCATTGCAAAGTGGTATGTAAGCATGTCGAGCGTCGTGATGCTGGCTCGTTAATCTCGGATCTCAACCATTTTAATTGGCGAAACAAATTACGCTCTTGCAGCTTAATCGAAGTATAGTAGATTAGCATAATTCTGGCATTAGATGCCGGAACAAGACATCTCTCGAATGCTAAGTTTTGAGGCGGTTCGGTTCAGAGATGCTGGTAAATCAGAACTAGGAAAAGGTAAGCTTCGGGCTTTTTCCGAAATTTAAGAAGATAAGGTAGCAGTCGGTGGCTTTGATCCAGCTGCTATTCGAAAAATAAGTCAAAGCTAAGCATGTAGAAAGCATATGACTTCTTTGTCTGGACCAGGGTTCGATTCCCTGCAGCTCCACTAAAAATTCAAAAACCTTTCAAAAACTCCAAATCCCTTCTCTGCAAAGGGATTTTATTTTTTGTTTTTCTGATCATATTTAAGATCCTTATAATCGAATTAGAAATTGTTTTACTATTCTATGTCCGCGTATTACTAATCTATATATGGAATACGTCATATAGCTTTCTGTTTATATCTTAGCAAAATTATTTGAGATCGAAATCCTTTTCCGGTATCAACCTATAAACATCAATAATGGTATTGTATTTATCGTCAGAATTGGTGGACTATTATGTATTTTCTTTTTGAAGCTTAAGCTGGTATTTAAGGTTTTGATACATTTAAGCCATATTCAGTAAATCAAAAGTCTACTAAATTTTAAATTACATATGAAAAAAAACTACCTATTTACCTTTTTAGTAATTACCAGTTTATTTTTATTAAGAGGCACTCAGGTTTCTGCAGTAACACTAACAAGCACTGAAATAGAAACACTTTACAACAACTATTTTAATCCGACTTCCTTTAGATATGTAACTGTTCATGATCCATCTGTGGTTATCGGATATCAAACAGGGGCTACCATTACCGGAGAATATTCTGAAGGAGCTACAAAGGTTTATTACATTTTTGGTTCGCATTTAGCATGGGCTTATTCGACCGATCTCGAAAATTGGACTTCTTTTACAAATAATATTAACAGTTCATATCAGACTATTTTTGCAGAACCGGCTTCATGGTCAGCAAAAGGCAGTACTAATTATAACGTTAGTGGTAATATGTGGGCTCCTGACGTTATCTGGAATAAAGACATGCAAAAGTGGTGCATGTACATGAGTATCAATGGAGACTATTGGTATAGTTCAGTAGTTTTGCTCACTGCCAGTACTCTAAATGGTAATTGGACCTATGAAGGCCCTGTTGTGTATTCAGGATTTACAAATCAGACAGAAGCTTCGGAAACTGACTTTTATGATGTAATAAACATTTCAGAAGGATTTCCTTCTAGATATTTATTAAATAGAAACGGTAGCCATACTTACGGACAAAATGCTATTGACCCGGGCGTAATTTACGATGAAGAAGGGAATTTATGGATGGCATATGGTTCGTGGTTCGGTGGAATTTATATGTTACGTCTTGATAAAAATACAGGCCTGAGAGATTATACTTATACCTATACCACAACAGACGGAACGGCAGCAAATGCAACGTCTGATGAATATCAGGGTATAAAAATAGCCGGAGGAAATCATGTATCAGGTGAGGCAGCCTATATAGAATATATTAATGACAAATATTATTTATTTGTCACAAACGGTGGTCTTACCGCCACAGGTGGTTATAATATGCGTGTATATGCTTCAACTAATGCCACCGGACCATATGTAGATATGACCGGGCAGGACGCCAGATACTCCTCTACCAATACCGGAGTGGGAGCCATCAATGGCAATGTTGGTTTAAGACTAATGTCTTACTATAAGTGGAGCTGGATGGATAAAGGTTTCACTGCACAGGGGCATAATTCGGCAGTGGTTGATGATGACGGTAAAAGTTATCTGGTATATCATACACGTTTTAACGATGGTACAGAAGGACATCAGGTAAGGGTTCATCAACTATTTCAAACAAAAAACGGTTACATCACCGCCGCACCTTTCGAATATTCCGGTGAAACATTAGAAACCGAAGCCTTTGCAACCGAAGATGTAGCCGGAGCATATGGCATTCTGTATCACGGAACAGGCACAGACTATGCCAACCTCGAATGCGTTGAAGAGAAAGAGATTGTGCTTAACACAGATGGATCTGTAACAGGTGCTTACACAGGATCATGGTCGCAAGCAGCAGACGGACCTTACATTACCCTTTCGATCAACGGTATTACATTTCAGGGTGTATTAGTAACTCAAAAGATGGAGCGATTAAACCATAACACACTGTGTTTCTCAGCAGTGGGAAGCGACATTTCGGTTTTTGGTTACCAAAAAGCAGGCGTTGGAAAGCCATTCCCGGATGATGCTCTTGTAGCATATAATGCCAAAAAATTTAATGGTACCATACCTTCCAAAGCATATAGTGGCGCTCAACTTTCATTACCAACCGATGGTTATTACGACGTAAGTTACTCATGGAGCTGGGACAATTCACTGATAAGTCCGGAAGGTATTATTCAGGATATTACAACCAATACGACAACTGATTTAACTTTAACAATATCCTGTGGCGATTATAACTATATCATAACCTATTCAATTCAATTAATCGCACGGAGCATTGCTGATCTGTTGCCAATTGAAGAAGATGCAATAATGGACTCATATGCAAGCATATCAGAGTTTGCTAATGCCACTCCAAACAATAACATCAACAATAAAACAGGATTATCACTTAGTTTCTATCTTGAAAATATTACCAGCGACTGGGATTTGATAGCTCACTCTTCGGATAACCTGTACAGTTTGTTTCTATCAGTATTAAGATATAATAGCGCTGACTTCTATGAAGCAAAAGCAACCTTATCGTCTGCCGCAATATCAGCTGGATACTCAGCAGCAAATGCCTGGCAAATATTTCTTAATACTAACTGTTATGTAACAGTATCTTATAACGTAAATGGTTCAATCTCCTATTATAAAGATGGAGAATTGATGCTTACCTACCAGCCAACAACAACGCCAAGTTATGGCTCAGGTGTTACTCCTGCCGACATAGTTACTGCCGTTTTAGGCTATTATCGTAATGGACAACTAATTTTAGATTATAATGCTACAAACATAGTTGTCGGTTATTCGGCCGATCTTGATTTATCAACCTATGAACCAATAGATGTTTCGGAATATGCTTTTTATGAAGATTATGACTATGTTGGTTTAGTATCATCCTGGTCCAGTCCATACGGTACTTTAACAAGCATATATGATTCATCAGAAGGAAGTAGTTACATACAGTTAGCTACGGGTGGTGGCTCTGGTAACAGAAGCGCATTGAATGTGTTCAGTAATGTAAGTAGTCTTACTAATTATAATTTCTCATTTGATGTTTGCTTAACTCCGGGTAATGTAGTTGATCGATCAGTTAGTGAAGTAGCATTGATCAGTACCGACAATAATAATCAAACAAACAATACAACAAGCTCGGGATATATATTCCGACTAGTTACTCCTACTTTTAATGGTAGCAATGGAAGTACTTGGTATGTAAATGGATCGACTTCTTCTGCGCTCACCATTGAGCCCGGAACTTGGATAAGAATCAGTGGAAATGTAAACATTACAGCTAATACTGCTGATGTTACAATTACTGACCGTTCAACAGGGAACTCAATTTATAATGGTATTACCTCAATAAATGGCAATGGTTTACTTAAGGGACTATGGTTGCTTGCCGGGCGTGGCGTTGGAACTTTGGGTGTTGACAACATCAAGGTTAAAGAAGGTAATTACAGTACCGGTATTATCACAACAGAAATTAAAATTGATTATAACAGTGATCTGGAAGTGTATAATCTATCGGGTGTTATAGTTGCAAAAGGTAAATTAGCATCTCTCAATTTGCCAACGAGCATATATATTGTTCGACAAGGTAAACATGTTCAGAAGCTCTTTATTAGATCCCATTAAAAAGAAATAAATTCAATTTAATAAACCATAAAGAGGGTGTCCAAAAATTAAACATCAGAACAACGTTAGTTTCAATTTGTAATAAAATATCATTTTATGTCACCCCTAAATCCCCTGAAGGGGA
>NZ_JBNGOX010000074.1:0-7732 GCF_050589785.1 Carboxylicivirga caseinilyticus
GACTTCATTTAGTTCACGTTTGCTTATTTTTAATGGTGTTCATGATTTCCGCTTTGCTACAATTCTTGCCTTGATGCAAGAAACGAAGCAAAGAAAATCAAGGCTGCACCTGCCTCACTAAAAAAACTACGGTCAATTGACTGAAATCGTTTAAACTCGTTGGCTGCGCTCAACTCAAACAAAAAACGATTTTTAATCGTCAATTCAACCTTGTTTTTTTGCTCGCCAACTGAGGCCTCTTTTTGCACAGTAGCTTTCTTTCTTCATCAAATATTATTTAGAATGCTATTGGTTGATATTCAAAATTCTTAAAAATCACTTTTCCTTCACCCATAGAACATAAACCTATTCGTAAACTCATAAATCCACTTAACACATTGTGATGATAGGCTTCAGAATTAAAGGAATTTTCAATTTTTATCCAGTTCTTTCCATCAGTACTGTAAAACATATCTACTGTGTGTTCGTCGTTTTTCAATCGTAAATATACTTTTCGATTTAAAGCATTGGGTTCGGTAACAAACTGCCATCCCCGTAAATTAGCTAATACATTTTCCTTATCAGCCAGAATCCCAGAAAAAGCCCTCTCATTATAAAACAAGACCAAACCACCGGTTGCCTCACCTACTATTTCCATTTCTACCTGTGCAATATATGAATGATCTTCAGGGATACATAACATTGGTGAACAAGCCGCTACATTATCACTTTTACCAGTGATTATTACACTATTGTTTTTCACCTCATACCTGTCCTGGTTACCCTCTTTAAAAAACTTCCAGGATGGATTCAGTTTATTACCAGAAAAGTTATCTGACAAAGAGAATATTTCTTTACTGTTCTTTCCTTTTGGCTTCTGTACCGGGGTTTCAACCGTATATCCTTCAGGTATTTTATACCAGCCATCAGCAGTCCATTCGATGGGTGAAAGCATGGTTTGACGTCCCATGTTGTAGTATCCGTTTTCATAGCCATGCAGCACCATCCACCAATCGCCATGAGCATCTTCAAAAGGAGTAGCATGTCCTAAAGACCACCACCTTTCATCTTTACTTTGTGTTCGTATTATAGGGTTATAAGGTGAATTCTCCCAGGGCCCCAGAGGTGATTTAGACCGAGCTGAAACCACCATATGACCTGTTGCCGGGCCAGCTGTTCCTCCTTCAGCAACTGTAAGGTAATAGTATTCTCCCCTTTTAAACAACTTAGGTCCCTCCATACAAAAGCATTCAATAGACCAGTCTCTGGGAATTTCCCATCCATCGTAACTATGAACTTCCGGACCATCTATGGATAATCCATCGCGGGTTAAGGGTACATAACTGCCACTGCTAAAATACAGGTATCTGTTACCTTCATCATCCACCACATGGCCGGGATCAATCATGGTAATATCCAATTCAACCGGATCGCTCCAGGGTCCTTCAATCTGATCGGCCCAAATGACATAATTAGTATTGGAAGCCGGAAAATAGATATAGTATTTATCATCATATTTTACCAGATCGGGAGCCCAAACCGATCCCACATATTTCTGAAGGCTATTGACAACTGGTGTCCAGTTAATTAAATCGGTGGAATGCCAGATTAACAATCCCGGATAATATTCAAAAGAGGAATGAACCATATAATAGTCTTCTCCATCAACCAGAATACTGGGATCGGGGTAATCACCTGCAAAAATGGGATTTGTATATTGATTATCTGATTGACTTTTATCCTGTGCATCTGTTATAGAAGCCCAACACAACAACTGAATAATCAGCAATAACTTACTAAAACTCTTAATCATTGTTTACAACTTTTTAAATGTCACCAGATAAACATCATTCTCTCGTAATGGGAATGTTTTATCCCATTTCCCTTTTGAATCTATTTTAATCAATTCGCTTTGAAATGGTTTTCCATCACTATTTTGTTTTAAAAACTCAACCTGACGTTTGGTTAGTTGATCTGGTCGGTTAAGCTGAGCATATAAAGTGTATGGGTCGTTATTCAAATAACCAATTAAAAACACTTCCATCTCATAGTTTCCTTCCTCAATACCCTGCAATTTTACTGTTACATCACCTTTTTTATTGGCGGGTAAATCACGGATATAATATTGCTGATTATTGATAGAGTCATCGGGCAAAGTATAAGTGTAATCCCAAAAAAGTAACTGAAAATCTCCCTTATTATTCTTACAGGCCCATGATGCTTTATCCTTATTTGTCAATTCAACATCGCCCAATTGATTTAAGAAAGAATAAGCATGGTATGCAGGCTTTTTTATACCCTGCGTATTCATCAACCCAAATCCACCATGAAAGGGAGTAAAGCGTGGTCCGGCTTCTTCGAAAATATCGGTGAATACCCAGTATGACATTGAATTGGCAGCATCTCCAACCTGTTTCAATTTATTCAGGATATAGGCAGCCTGATGGTAACTATCGTGTATCGGATCGGCCGGTGTGTATGACGAACTCCACTCGGTATAATGCAATTCAAGATCAGGTCTGGTTGACTCAGTAATTTGTTTTCGGGAGGTGATTACCTCATTACTAACCGCCCATTCATCAGGGTTAAGAATGGTTCCTGTTGTTCCAAATTCGTCGAGATAACCTTGCTGAACTCCATAAGCATGAGTACTGATAAAATCGATTGGCACCCTGTTTTTCTCACAGAATTCAATGGTTTCAGGAACCCATGCAGCACCGGCTGTTGCAGGTCCTCCAACCTTATAGTGTGGATTGACCGCTTTAACCCCATTTACCGCATATTTATATAGTTTGAAATATTCTTCTTGCGTACCGGTCCAGAATCCCGGTGACAGATTGGGTTCGTTCCAAACTTCAAAATACCAGGTAGCAACCTCTTCTTCACCATAACGATCGGTAAAATGCTGCACCAGATTCCGAATCAGATCTTCCCATTTTCCATAATCCCAGGGAGGTGTAACATTACCATTCCACCAAAAAATAGTTTGATCACCACTAGCCAGAGCTTTTGGCATAAATCCCAGCTCTACAAAAGGCTTCATACCAATTTCCAGGATATAATCGTACAACACATCAACATATTGATAGTTATAAACCGGATTACCTTCCCTGTCAATCTTGTATATTCCCATATCATCAGTTAACAAACCATGCATGCGGATATACTTAAAATCGCAGTCTTGTTTGACCACTCTGAGTTGCTGCTGCCAGTCAGCTCTTAATCCTTCATTGGCCCTTCCGGCACCGATGCATTCCTTAAACATAGTATTTAACGAACCTTTTTCATTCGTTAGGTCGATGGAAATAATTCGATTGTTTTGATCGTATTGAGCTGTGACAATTAGTCCTGAAAAGATAAAGAGAAAGGCGGTAAGGATCTTTTTCATTGTTATGAATTTAGTTAGATAACAATGTTAATTTATTCCTTAAATATTAATTTGACAAAAAATAAAAACCTTTTTACATTAAATCCTTATAGCTGATTATCACGAAATTCAGAAGGATTGATTTGCGTCTCTTTTTTAAAGACTCTATTGAAATGACTTTGATTATTAAAGCCCACTTTAAAAGCTATTTCACCAATATTTAAATCAGTTTGACTCAATAAACGCTTTGCTTCATTTATTCTGATTCGATTGATGTAGGTTTTAAAATTGCAATTGAATTGTTCGTTTATAATCTGAGTAATTTTTCTTTGTAATATCCCGGTTTCTTTTGCAACCAGGTCAAGAGTCAAGTCATTATTTTGAAACGATTGATTGATATAATCAATACATATCTCATCATTTGATTGGTTGCCTGTTTCTATTTCAACGGGTTTATAAGCAATGGTTATTTCTGCTTTTTTCGTTTTACGAAACATCTTCCAATAATTGAAAAGATACAACAGCATTAATACAGATAAATAAATTACTGACAATGCAATAAAAATCAAATTATTATTTCGCGTAAAAGAAATAGAATATACGTTCAATGTTTTCTCATTTTCTATTTCAGGAGCATAGGCTGATCCAACATTTACATGAATAATCTGACTAAAATCCGGCTTTATTATTTCTGATGCAGAAATCTGATGCAGATCTAACCACCATTCCGGATGCTTCAACTGATTAAATGGAATTTGATAAGTAGTTTTTTTCTCTGAAATACCCAGATAAGAATGATGCAGGTTTTCATCCTCTGAATTGATGTTATATTCATCTGGAATGGGTGTATAGAGAGCAATCCCTAAACGATCAATATTTGTACCTGACAAACAAAGATTGATTTGATTGTATTTACCGGCATTAAACAGTTTGCTTGCTGCAGGAGTCACACTAAATCCAGCATAGGGACTATAAAACCCTTCTTTCAACTGAAAACGAAACACAAACACAGAATCTGAATTACTCATTTCTGTAATCTCGCTTCGCCCTCCGTTAACATCATCAGTATAACCTTCAATAATGTATTGATCAGAAACAGGTAAAATAATCAGATCTTGTATCGAAGCTAAATAAAGGATAACGGATACTACTAAAACAGATAAAACCGCAACAGGAAGCACGAAATATTTTGATGTAATTACTTTTTGGGCCTTACCTTGAACCATTAAGAATATTGTTTTAATCTGTATACGACAAATATACTTAATTAACAGAAACCTGTTTTAACCTTAACACCTGTGTTACCTAACTTCTGCTTTAAAAAAAATATCCCAGCGCAATTTATTATTAAACAGGGTGAATATTTAGCCATTGAAACCAATGGATATCATTACATACTCCCCACCGGGCTATATTAGGGTTTCACGGGGCGGTTTCCGCCAGGCAACAGACATTAGTATGTAATTATTGCTAACTTCCCTCGAAATATTGCCTCCCATCCTACCAAACAATAAAAGACCATAAAGTATTATTTCATTAATCATTAACAATTGATAATTAATTCCATAGAATTTATCCACAATATTACTTCGTTAAACTAAAAAGACGTTGGTTTATTAGCATAATACCGGTATTCTGCTATTTTTGTAAGTACTAATTTTTAAAACCAAACACTATGAAATCCAATATTGCCTTACGTTTATCCTCCTATCCTATCATAGCTAAAAGCTTAAAAACACAATGACCAGGATAAAACCTATAAGAAATAGTTACGTCATACAATGACGGTTACAGAGTAGTTGGCAATAATATAAACTTACAACATAGTAACATGAATAAAATAACTTCATTATGTGTGATTGTTACACTAATAGCAGTCAATCTTGTTTCTTGTGATTCATACAAAAAAATGAATGAACCCGAAGATGTGGGAATGTATGCCTTTAAACTATTAAACTCACTAAGCCAGACAACAAAAAGTGACTATGTAAATAGCTTCTTAACTATTGAAGAATTAAGAGAATTAGGAAAAAATGAAGAGGTTATTACAGACCCAGAAGCGCGTAATCACATTACTTCAATTAAAAAAAAGGAATGGGTTGAAGATATTGAAAACGATTATAATAAATTGAAACAAGATGGAGGTAAAAATGGCATTAAATGGACTAATATTGAGTATTTAGATTTTGTGTACGAATTAAACATTGAAGGAGGAGGTACTGTTTGTGAAGGTGAACTTTTTTTTAAATATAAGGATTATTCATACTCTGTTGATTTAACTGCTGTATTCGACGGCAATGAGTATAAAATTATTGAACTTGATGATCTTGAAAGACAATAAATACTATTGCCAACACGCTGGTATAAAGCATGGCTCGGTCGGCTCGTCCTGCAAACATTAGGCAATTAATCATAACGTCAGCGATGTCACAATTTCAATTATTGAAAACAAAAATAAAAAATGCCAAGATTACTAAAGAATGATACTGTTAGATTAATAGAAGCAAGCATTGAATCTTTGGGCCTAGCTCAGTTTGGGATTTGTTCTTTTCGAAGAGACCAGCTAAAGATAGAACAAGTACGGTATTCTGCTGAAATTGGACTAATAGGGAGCTCATTAGAATTAATTATGAGTGCTATTCTTATTCAAGCACTAGGAAAGAAGAGTATTTATCGTGATTATAACAATGGAAAATATAAAACAGCCTCGGAAATTCTGAGTGATTTTCGCTCATTACTCCGTCAATCTTCATCTAATATTCTTTTTCTTATTAATGGTGTACGAAATTCTGATGAGCACATAAAACAAATACTAAGTTTAACTAGTCGTTTTCAACTCATTATAACTAGTCGTGCGAATGGATTACATAATGGATATGGTTTAAAATATGAATTAGTAGCATCCTTATTTCAAAATGTGACTGAATTTCTTACTTTAATTTCAAAGTCAAATAATTTTAGACCATACTTGAATAGAATACCTGAGCTGGTAGGAATCATGATTGATAAAAATGTCTTGATTGATGATTTATATAAAAGATTGCAAGGCTCTAGAAATACACAAGAGCAGTCAACCTTGATTTCGTCTCTGTTTTTAATACTACCCGAAATACCTGATAGATTACCAGAATGGATAGAAAAATTTGAGTGCTTAAAAATATCACCTAAAAAGACAGACATTGTATATTTAATAGATGCTTTGGAGAAAGCGAATCCTGTAACACTAAATAAGGTAACAGATTCAGGTAGCCAATTAAATGTTAAAATAGTTGGGAGGGATATTGAAGGGGCGATTCCTATCTCAGCACAATTTTTAAAAAGTGAGTTTACCCAAATTAGAGATCAGTTTTACGCTGATATTGCCACAGCAAACGGCAGATTAAATACTCGTCAATTAGACTTACCGCCTAAGCAATCCATTTACAATGCATTTGCATATGGGGTAGTAGATTTACAATTGCTTGAGGATGATAATTATTTCACTGCACATCAGGCATGGCCTTTTATTGTGGAAGCTGTAAATGTTGCTAAAAATAACACTTCAGCACCTTATTGGTTTTTGATTAGACTTACAAATGATTTAGGTCAATTAAAGTCTTGTTTGAAAAAAGCATCAAAATTAGGCAATAGCTCTTTAAGGAAAAACATTACAATAATATTAGGTGGTATAGAAGCTATCGAAAACGAACAATATATTGATTCCGATTCAGTCTTTATTCAACCTATTTTATCAGAAACAGAGTCTTTCAACAATAATCTTGAAAAGCTTGAAAAAGTATATCATAAAAATGGATTAAACGGTTTACCTGAAGACTATAAAGAAGAACTTGAAGAGTTATTCACAGAAGATAAGTCTGTTTCAGATGTATTGATCAGAGTTCTTAACGATGAGAATATCTCTTCGAAGAGCAAAAGATATTGGGTGTCTAAATTGACATCAATAATGCCAGAGAAAGATGACTTGCCTGCCTATGTAAAAGTTCTTGATAATAACCAATTTCAAAACTCACATACTCAGATAAGAAAAATATTTAGAGCAATAGATTTTGCTGATTATGGTCCAAAAATTAAAAGCGTCTAATCTAGTAGCCAGCCCCATTAGCAAACGTCAGTGGGGAGAAGCTCACTCCCCTCCACCCGGCGTAATTTGCAATTACGCCAAAGCTAATAGCTGGTTTACAACTACCGGGTAACTCAATCGAAGTGGCAGACAAGGCATAGCAGGGCCTGATAGATTAAGTTTTTCAGCATAGCATCAAAGCATTATAAGAACACAATTATTACATAAAAGAAAAGAGGGTGTCCAAAAACTAAACATCAAAACAACGTTAGTTTCAATTTGTAATAAAATATCATTTTATGTCACCCCTAAATCCCCTGAAGGGG
>NZ_JBNGOX010000075.1:0-7666 GCF_050589785.1 Carboxylicivirga caseinilyticus
CTAAACATCAAAACAACGTTAGTTTCAATTTGTAATAAAATATCATTTTATGTCACCCCTAAATCCCCTGAAGGGGACTTAAGCCTCCCTTTTAGAGGAGGTTTGGTGGGGTATAATGAAAGTAAAGTTACAATTTGAAAGATTCCTTATTTGCAGAATCACTTTTTGGACACCCTCTTTTTTTTGATCATAATCGAATATGAAGTCAATGAATAAATAAAACTATTATTTGATTCGATATTAAAAATAATCTTTCTTTCAGTTTAAGATTATCTGTTATCTCTCTAGATATCTTTCGACTGATTCGATATTACCTCATGCTATTTTTTGTTTCGTTATTAATATTTGGGATTGCAATTTTATTATGTACTAACATATTGGTGGACTGGCTTCCTGATGTTGTAAAATGTTAATAACTGTTTATTTATATCAATAATCAATAAATCATTTCTATGGAATAAGGGTTTGTTTTATAAGTTGATATGATTTTATCAACGATTTTGCAATCAAATAAATGACATTATTCATCGAATTTGTATTATTCAAAAATTAAGAGATTGGTTAATATTGATCTACACGTAATCCAATGTGAAATATAAACTCCATTTAACTAGTAATTCGAATTTTTTACTATTAGTTATATAAACCTCAAAATGTCTAATTAAATCAGCTAACTATGAAAAAAAGATCTTTACTAAAATAAATTTGCCTTGCAGTTTTTGTTGTTAGTGCCATGTTTTCAATGTCTTTATCAGCACAGACGTTAAAGCATTCATACACATTTGAAGATGGTACATATGATGCAACCACTGTATTTGATCAGGAAGGTACTTTAAATGGAACCTTTGTTGGAGATAAAATCTCTGTAGCCGATGGTAAATGTATTGTTTCAGGTGCAACAGCTAGCACTGACGGGTATATCCAATTTGATCCAGTTGCTTTGGCTTTGAATACATATTCGGCTATTACATTGGAGGCTTTTGTTATTGCAGGGAATCAAGAAAATGTTGGAAAATTTACCATGATTACCTATTATGGCACATCAACTGCAGGTAGCGGTTGTTTATGGTATCAGCCAACACGTTCAGGTAATCAATCCAGAGTAGAAGTAAATAATACTTCAACGACTATTACTGCCAGTTTGGATGGAACAGAATTAGATGATGGTAAGAGTCATCATGTTGTATGTGTTCTTAATGGTGCAGCATTAACATATTATCTGGATGGTAATGTGGTTGCCGAAATTTCTACAGCAGGAGCTGATTATATTAGCACCATTGGAACCGATGTTGCATACTTATTTAAAGGTGTGTGGAACGATCCAAACTATAATGGTAAAATAGACGAATTTAATATCTATGATGGTGCAATGGATGCCACAACCGTAATGAGTCGTTTCATTAATTACGTAGGGGAGGATTATATAAATGCAAATCTTGCATCTTTATCTGCTGATAAAGGAGTGTTTGATCCTGCTTTTGATCCTGCTGAAGTGGATTATTATATGTATGTACCATATGGTACAACACAATCACAGTTTACAATCGTTCCTGAAGCTGATGTTGCAACCTATCTTGTTTATGATATTAATGATGGTACAGAATTCACAAATGATTTGGTTACTTACGAAGCAAAAGGAATTGATATTGGAATAGAAGTAACTGCTTTGAGTGGTACAACAAAAACTTATTATGTATCTATTTATGCATCTGATGGAACTGATGATGCTAGTTTAAAAGATATTCAATTGTCTGTTGGAGCATTGGATCCGGTCTTTAATCCGGAAACTAAAGCGTATGAAGTTATTGTTCCAGAAGGTAGCACGTCGGTTGATGTTACAGGTGTGCCAAATTATCCAGATGCAACTGTTTCAGGTAATGGAGCTGTCTCTTTAACAAATGGATCAGGAAGTGTTACATTAGGTATTACCTCTCAAGATACCCAAGTGTCTGATAGTTATTCGATAACTTTTGTTCCTGCTGATGGGACTAATTATGCAATGAGTTTACCTGGGGTTAATGGTGAAGAAAGTAATATTGATATTTCTGGACTTAACCTAAGTACATTGCCATATACAATTGAAATGTGGTTTAAACCCGAAGCAATTCCTCAGCCAGATTATGCTGCTCTTTTAATTAATGCTAATGGTTCACCAAATGATGGTATATGTTATGTAGGATGGCAAACCAGCTATGATGCTTTAAGGTTAAATGCCACAGGTGATGGAGATGGATATGCCGGACCTACTGTCACTCATGAAGTAACAGATGGATGGCATCATGTAGCCGCTATTGTTACTGAAAAATCAAGGACATTGATCTTAGATGGTATAGAATACACCGAAGCCGCAAATTTTACGCCTATTAATTGGAGCGAAAATAAAACATACATTGGAACATGGGATGGTTATTGGTCTCGTACTTTCCAAGGATTAGTCGATGATGTTAAAATCTGGAATGATTCCATTTCCCCGGAATTACTAAGTCAGAATAAATATCAGTCACTCAATGGTGATGAAGCTAACTTAGTTGCTTATTATAATTTCGATTTAAATAACCCAAGTCAGGCTGTCGATTTATCTTCTGGAATGAATCATGGATTAATAACTGGCGGAACATATGTGCCCTCTTTTGTTCATGCTAATTTAGAGATTTCTTCACTTGCTGTCTCTTCGGGTAAAGTATATCCATCTGTTTCTGCAGGTCAGTATGAATATCATGCTTTATTGGACGCAGGTACAACTAGTTTTGATTTAGATGTAATAGCAGCTGATGCAACCGCCATTGTGACTGGAGATGGAACAATAACAGTGGCTCCGGAAGGATCGGGTATTGTAACTTTTACTGTTACATCAGCCGATGGTAAAAACTCCCAGGATTATACTCTGGCTTATCAATTGGACAATGCATTGACTTTAATGCATTCTTATACTTTTGCTGATGGAACTGCTGAAGATGTAGTTGGTGATGCTGATGGTTATGTTTACGGTGGTACTATTGTTTCTGGTGTATATCAAGCTGGTACATTGGGGGATTATATTGAATTTCCAGCGGCTGATATTGCAATCAATACTTATCCAAGTGTAACATTTGAATACTTTATAGCTAACGATTCCGAAACAGCTAATCCTAATAATGCAACAATGCTTTCTTACTTCGGCGATGTTGTAAACGGTTTAGGAGCTAATGGTGTATTTACTTCTGTAAAAAGCAGGGTAGCTATATCCTGTTTAAATGAAGGAGCTCCATATAATTCGGAGTCAGGCTATAGTGGCTCAGATCTAACAGATGATGGTAATTTCTATCATATGGTGAATGTTTTAACCAACGATTCAATTTCCATGTACATTAATGGGCAGTTTATTGGGGCAGGTGACTTAACAGACAATAATAAGGTTTATAATTTGAGTAATGCATATGCATACTTGTGTAAGTCTGGTTATACTTCAGATAACACCTGGTTAGGTTCGGTATATGAATTCAATGTTTACAGTGGTATGATGACTGTTGGTGAAGCTGCTGAGAGATATGCATTCTTTAATGTTGACTCAGAAACAACTGATGCTACTTTAGCAGATCTTACAATTGATGATTCGAGTCTGGAAGGATTTAATTCGGCAAATCTAAACTATACTGTTGCTGTTGCTGAAGGCACTATACCTGTTGTTGCTGGTACTGTTAAGGTAGCGGGTGCTAATATTACCAATGTGGTACAGGCAACTACTGTGCCTGGTACAGCTACTATTGAGGTGACTGGAGCAGATGGTACAACAAAAAATACTTACACTATCGATTTTGAGATCGCTACCGGAATTGGCAAAGATTCAAAAGAAAGTACGATCAAAGTTTATCCAACGGTTACTTCAGGAGAATTTACCGTTGAGATGGATGGACAGTCTTCCGTAATTTCAGTTTATAATCTATCTGGTGGGTTGGTAAAACAAATAGTTACTAGTGCTGCTCGTGAAATTATTTCCCTTGATCAAAACGGCATGTACCTAATTAAGGTAACAACTGCTGCATCAGAAAAGATATTTAAAGTGTTTAAAAAATAAAAAAAAACAGAGTTTTAAGAAGAGATCTTTTAAGGTCTCTTCTTTTTTTGGTTTAAGTTAAAGAATTTGGAGATTAATTAATCGAATAATTAATAATAAACCCTTTGTTGTTAGTGAATAGTTTATTTATAAGCGTGTAATATAAACAAAATCAATGAAGTGTGGTTTATGTTTTGTGGGTTGTTGTAAGTCAAGTGAACAGTCTTATTTTACAGGTATTGAAACGTTTTTGCATTTGTTTTTTAATGCATGATGAATTTTTAATGTTATATGACGAAAAAGTGACAGTCCTGAAATATCATTAATTAGTACATTGCAACACAAATTAACATTTATAGGGGATGAATTTTTTAAATTAAGCTAACTATGAAAAAAAGATTTTTACTTCAAAAATTTTGGTTTTTTATTTTGATTCTTGGTGTTAGTGTTTCACCAGCTTTGGGGCAAACATTAATGCATTCTTATTCTTTTGAAGAAGGTACTTATAATGCGACCTCTGTTTATGATCAAACAGGTTCAGTAGATGGTACCTTAGTAGGTACTCCTAGTATTGTAAACGGCGAACTTGTATTTGACTCTAATGGCGACTACGTTACTTTTGATGGTTCTGCTTTAGATTTGAACTCTTATACAGGTGGAATTACCATTGAGTTTATGTATAACTCATCAGTAGGTGCAAATGATGGGCACTGGAACTGGTTTACATATTTTGGTGGAGCAGAAGGTGCCAGTAGTATTATGGCAGGTGTTAATACCTGGGGGCAATTCAGAGTCTATAAAAATAATACAGACCCAAAGATTCAGGTTGATAGTAATGATGATGGTAAATATCATCATGCTGTTGTGATTATGACCGACGCTAAGATTGCCATGTATGTTGATGGTGCTCTTATTGGAGAACAAGCTACAGCAACTTATGCTATTGATGCGGCTTACGCTTACCTTGGACGTGCTTACTGGAATGATCCAACTTGGGAAGGTGTGATTGATCAATTTAATATTTATCAGGGAGAAATGGATGCTACTACTGTCATGAGTAACTTTATCAATTATGTTGGTGAGGATTATGTAAATGCAGATTTAGCCGTTTTGTCAGCTGTACCAGGTGAAATGACACCAGCATTTGATCCTGAAGTACTAGAGTATGATTTATATGTGCCTTATGGATCAACTGAAGCTGTTTTCACAGTAGAGACTGCTGCAGGAGTAGCAACCTATGAAATGACTACAGGAGCTGGTGCAATTGTTGGAGAAGATGGTGTTGTAACCTTCGATGAATTTGGAGAAGATGTGGAAATTGCAGTTGCGGCTTTAAGTGGAAATGAAAAATTCTATTATGTATATATTAATCTTAATGATGGTGCAACCTCAGAAAGATTATCAGATATTCAGGTAGCAGGAGGAACTTTGGTTACAGATTTCGATCCTGATGTTACAGATTATAATGTTAGAGCTGATTATGGTGCGACTTCTGTTACATTAACCGGAGTGCCTATGTGGGCTAATGCTACAGTTACCGGAGATGGTACAATTAACCTTTCTGATGGAGCTGCTACTGCAACTATTCATGTGGTTTCTGAAGATGGTTTAAGTGAAATGGATTACAATTTGAATATCTATGCTACAGATGTTCAGGTTAATACTAATTACTACATTCAACACGAACTATCAGGTTATGTTATTGGTGAAAGAGAAGATACTTATATCCGTCTATATGAACCATTAAAAGACGAAACAAGTCAGATTATTCAATTCAAAGAGTCTGATGTTGATGGTCAATATTATATCCAGAACAATGATGGAAATTACTTGAGATTGGCACTTGCTTCCGGTGATAATGTATGGGATATGGTAATGGATGCTGAATTAACAGGTGACCTTGATAGTTGTAAATTTGAATTGGACGAATTTGAAAAAGGAAGATTCAGAATTGTTTCTGTTGCCAGAGCTAATAATTTCGAGAATGTTTACATGGGAACAAACGATTCGAATTTAGGAACAGGTATTTATTCCGATAAGTGGCTTGGTAATGACCTGGCTGTTTGGTCTATCATTTCACCAGATCAGGTAGAAACTCAATTTAATACCTATTTGGCTTCATTAAGCATCGGAGATAATGAATTATATCCTGTATTTGATCCATATGTAAATGAATATCGCGTTGTATTACCAGAAGGAACTACTGAATTTATTCTTGATGCAGTAGCACAGGATGCTACTTGTACAATAAGTGGTGATGGAACAATAGATGTTTCTACTGTGAAGAAAGGTAGTGTAACTATTACTGTTACTGCAACCAATACATCATATACACGCGACTATGTAATCAAGTATCATGTTTATAACGAGGATTTTGCATTGATGCATTCATACACTTTCCTTGATGGAACAGCTAAAGATGTAGTTGGTGGTGCTGATGGAATTATCCATGGCGGAACCATTACTGAGGGTATGTATAATGCCGGTACACTTGGTGATTATATTGAACTTCCAGCAGGTGATATTGCAATTAATACATACGCAAGTATAACTTTTGAGCATTTTATTGTGGATGATCCAAATACTACCAATGCTAACTTAAATACAATGGTAACTTCATTTGGTAATTCAGGTACTTATGGCTATGATTATATCTTTACTGCTACAAAGAGTAGAGCTGCTATATCATGTCAGAATTCTGGCAGTCCATGGAGTTCTGAATCTGGTGCTGATGGTTCTAATGTTGATGATGATAATTCAGGAATGCATCATTTAGTTACAATCATTACAAAGGATGCTATTAAATTGTATCTGGATGGAACATTACAAAGTGCAGGAGCATTAACTACAACGAATGGAATAGTTTATTTAAGTGATGCTTACGCATATATTTGTGAGTCTGTATATCCAGCTGATAATACATGGTTGGGCTCTGTTTATGAGTTTAATATTTATGCCGGGGTCATGGATGATCAAACCATTGCTTTGAATGCTATGAATGGACCTCAGGGCTATGCCGGAACAGATGCTACTTTGAGTGATTTGGCTGTTGATGGTGTAACAATTGATGGATTTGCTCCAACAACATACGATTATACCGTTTCAGTTGCTGCAGGATCAGATCCAGCAATTACTCTGGCAACAAATGATGCAAATGCAACTTATACAATTGATGGTCCAGCATCTATTCCTGGTGTTGCTACTATTGTTGTAACTGCTGCAGATCTTACAACTAAAAAAACATATACTATAACATTTGATGTTGCTTCAGGAATTGATCTTGGAAGTAAGCAAAGTTCAAGTAAAGTTTACCCAACAGTTTCAAGAGGAGAATTTACTGTTGAAATGGAAGGTGCATCATCAATGATTACTGTTTATGATTTGGCCGGAGGTTTAGTTAAGCAAGTTAAAACTGCTGCTAAACGTGAGGTGATTTCATTAAATCAAAAAGGTATGTACCTGGTTAAAGTTGAATCTGACGGAAAATCAGAATTGTTTAAAGTATTTAAGAAATAACTTTAATTTCAGATAAAAGAAAGAGGGTGTCCAAAAACTAAACATCAGAACAACGTTAGTTTCAATTTGTAATAAAATATCATTTTATGTCACCCCTAAGTCCCCTTCAGGGGATTT
>NZ_JBNGOX010000076.1:0-7633 GCF_050589785.1 Carboxylicivirga caseinilyticus
CCCTTTTAGGGGAGGTTTGGTGGGGTATAATGAAAGTAAAGTTACAATTTGAAAGATTCCTTATTTGCAGAATCACTTTTTGGACACCCTCTTTAAATAATGTTCTATCATATTTTAATATGCTCTTCCACTTCTTCCTTCAACAAAATTGATAAAAGAAGTATTCACCACCTTATTTCCTCCAGGTGTTGGATAATCACCTGTAAAGTACCAGTCTCCTCTGTCATCCGGACAGGCTTCATGAAGATTTTCTATGCTTTGATATACTAATTCCACTTCAGCATCAATATCATCAGGACGAAGCATTCTAGCAATCTGATCAGAAATCTGCTCTGGCGTAAATGGCTTGTAAATTTCTTTCACATAGTTCACGATCTCTTCTTTTGGAAGATTTTGCTGTTCTTTACATTTCTTATAAACATCATCAATTACCTTCTCTTGACCTGATTCCTTTAACAACTCAATGGCAGCAGAGAAAGCACAGAAATCTTTCAATTTAGCCATATCAATTCCATAACAATCAGGATAACGAATCTGAGGTGCCGATGATACAACTATAATCTTTTTAGGATGTAAACGATCCAAAATTCGAAGAATACTCTTCTTAAGTGTTGTACCGCGTACAATTGAATCATCAATAATAACCAGGGTATCCACACCATTTTTAACAATGCCGTAAGTAACATCATAAACATGTGCTACCATATCATCCCTGCTGTTATCATCCGCAATAAATGTACGCATCTTAACATCCTTAATGGCAATTTTCTCAACCCTTGGTTCAACTGCAAGAATTTCATCCAACTCTTCCGGAGTGATATCTTTTCCTTTTTCCAGAATCTTTCTTTTCTTAACCTGATCCAATTCCTGACGAATACCATCCATCATACCATAGAAGGCTGTTTCTGCAGTATTCGGAATATATGAAAAGACTGTATTTTCTATATCATAATTCACCTTATCAAGCAATGTCTTTGCTAACAGACGACCAAGAGATTTACGCTCAAGATAAATCTTTTTGTCACTGCCCCGAGAGAAATAAATGCGTTCAAACGAACAAGAAGTGCGTTTTTGAGGCACTCGTACCAATTCTTCAGTTACAGTACCATTTTTCTTAATTATAAGTGCATGACCAGGTTTTATTTCCTGTACCTGAACAGAACGAACATTCATGGCTGTTTGAATCACAGGACGTTCAGAGGCAACCACTACAATTTCTTCATCCTGATAATACCATGCAGGACGAATTCCCCAAGGATCTCGAGTTACAAAAGCATCGCCATGACCAATCATTCCAGCTAAAGCATAACCTCCATCCCAACGACGACTTGAACGCTCCAGAATTTGTCTTACATCCAGTTCTTCTTCAATACCGAATGAGATTTCGCGATTTGATAAACCTTCATTCTTATGTTTTCTGAACAACATCTCATTCTCTTCATCCAAAAAGTGACCAACATTCTCAAGAATGGTTACTGTATCCGTGTAATCTTTAGGATGCTGACCTAAATCAAATAACGATTTGAAAATCTCATCAACATTGGTAAGATTAAAGTTACCTGCCATTACCAGGTTACGCGATCTCCAGTTATTTTCGCGCATCACAGGATGCACATACTCAATACTATGATTACCGAAAGTTCCGTAACGCAAATGTCCTAAATACAACTCTCCGGCAAAAGGTAAATTCTCTTTGGCATATTGAGTATCTCTTAATAACTCAGGTTCATGATCCTGCAGTTTAATGAATGGCTCATTAATTCTTTCGAAGATATCCTTAATAGGATTTGTCTTATTCGATCTTTGTCTGAAAAAATATTTTTTTCCTGCTTCCTGATCAAGTTTTAAGTTTACAGCTCCTGCACCGTCCTGACCGCGATTGTGCTGTTTCTCCATTAACAAGTATAGTTTATTCAAACCATACATCCACGTACCGTACTTCTCCTGGTAATACTCCAACGGCCTCAATAAACGAATTAGAACGATACCACACTCGTGCTTAATCTGATCACTCATGATGTTTACTTAAAAAAATGATGCGCAAATTTAAATTCAATTTTCTAATCACCCAACTTGGATAAAACAAAAAAAAGAAGCCGGACTGATCCGGCTTCCTATTATCTTAATTACAAATTTTCCATTCTTACAGTTCCCTTCACCACATAACAGTTCGGAAAAAACTCTTTCATATCTTTCAACAAAGGCAATGCCTCATGCTTATGTCGATAATTTCCTACACGAACCCTCCAAAAAGGTGGATTGTACGTGGTTGATATCTTAGCATCAGGAAACTCCTCCAATATTTTTGTTTTTACCTCCATGGCCTGACGTTTTCCGTTAGGACCTGATCCAGAGAAGAGTTGTATCTGATAACCATCCACACCTTCCTGACGGGCATTTTCTTTAACCATGGTTTCCATCAGAAAATCAATCCCCTGATCCTGATGAATGGTTATAATACCTTCTCCTTCTTTTACTGTTTGCACTTCCTCTTCCAAATTTTGAGTCTGAGCAATGACAGTAAAACCAATAAATATAAAAATGAGGCTAATAAAATACTTCATTCTAATCCTTTTTTGGAAGCCACAAAGATAAACAATCTTGCCATTAAAAAATCATTCATCCAAAGATTATGCCTTACTCATATGTTGGCACTACCAAAACAGGCTTCGATGAGTTATTGATCAACTCATTAGCAAAGGGTTTAAAAATATTCACAAAAGGATTATGTGTGTGATTAACATGGACTGTTATTAAATCAGCATTTTTTTCTTCTGCGAATGAAATCAATCTCTGAACTGGTTTTTTACCTACCAAAACTGATTTCTCCACTTCAACTCCTGCACGTGTCACAAAATACTTTTCAACCTGGCGATTAAACATTGCCACACGCTTTAATAAATATTGCAATTTTGATTCACGCACAGCCACCAAAAAAATTCTTGATTTAAATACTGATGCAATACCAGCAATTACAGGAATTTTTTTTCTGCTAGCCTTTGTGTAATCAACAGGAACAACAATTTTTCTAATACCTCCATTCCATTTCATTTCCTGATTTAGAACAATAACGGGACAGGGTGCATGAGCTACAAGACTATAAGCATTACTCCCAATCCACTTACTCTGAAATCCTGAAGCTCCATGTGAACCCATCACAATCAGGCTCGAATCATCATATTTTGCCTGATTACTAATCTCGTGTACAACATTTCCTTCTCTTACCTTAAAGTCGAACTTACCACCAGGAACAACATAATCATCATCATATTTTTTGATCAGATCCACTAACCATTCATCCACTTTTTCATTGACTCTGTATTCTGCCTGATTTTTTGCATAGGTAGGTGCATAATGCAAACCCGTTTTAACATGCATTATACGAACATTGGCATTGATATGATTGGCAACTGCAATACCATATTCCATTGCATTCAATGCAGCTTCTGAAAAATCAATCGGGATTAAAATTCGTTTCATGGATTTCGGAATTAGAATTAACCAATATAAATATAGTAAATTTTTAATGGATTTATTTACCCATCAAAACATTATCAATACATATAATTACTAATTTCCATTATTTGGAAGAATCGTTAATATCATTTAAAACAACCCTTTATATTGTTCATTCATGAACTAAGCATTACATTTGCAGCCTCAAACTGAGAAATGTAATATTTCCCGATATATTCAAAATGGACTTAAAGAACATTAAACCATTGACATCAACTAATTCTGGTAAAAAGCTTTTTATCGAGACCTATGGATGTCAAATGAACGTAGCTGACAGCGAGGTGGTAGCATCAGTGATGGAGATGGATGGCTACGGCATAACACACGAAATGGAACAGGCTGATGCCATATTTATTAATACCTGTTCAATCAGAGATAATGCAGAACAAAGAGTCATGGGGCGCTTGCAGCAATTAACTGCCATGCGTAAAAATAATCCTGACCTTATCATCGGAATCATAGGATGTATGGCTGAAAGAGTAAAGGATCAGCTATTTGAAAAAGGTGCCAACATTGTTGTAGGACCTGATGCCTATATGGATTTACCTAATTTGATTGGGATGGCCGAAAATGGTGACAAAGCCATCAATGTTGAACTTTCAACAAATGAGACCTACTCAGACGTTATTCCTTCACGTATTAGTAAAAACCGTATTTCGGGTTTTGTTTCAATTATGCGTGGATGTAATAATTTTTGTTCCTATTGCATCGTTCCATATACCAGAGGACGAGAAAGAAGCAGACAACCTGAGAGCATAAAAAGAGAAATACAAGACTTACAAAACAAAGGTTTTAAAGAAGTTACCCTTCTGGGGCAAAATGTTAATTCATACAACTGGACCGGAAATGAATGCAACAAATTAAATTTTCCTGGTCTGTTAAATTATGTAGCCGGTAATTTCCCTGAGATGCGAATTCGATTTACGACTTCTCACCCAAAGGATATGTGTGATGAGACTTTAAAAGTCATGGCCAAGCATTCCAACATTTGTAATCACATTCATTTACCCTTGCAATCGGGAAGCAGTAAGATTCTTAAATTAATGAATCGCAAATACGATCGAGAATGGTACATGGAAAGAATTACAGCTATTAAAACTATTCTTCCTGATTGTGGGTTATCAACTGATGTTTTCTGCGGATTTCATAACGAAACAGAAGAAGATCACAAACAAACTCTGGAATTAATGCAATGGGTTGGTTATGATTCAGCCTTTATGTTTAAATACTCTGAACGGCCGGGAACTTATGCAAGTAAACATCTGGAAGATAATGTATCAGAAGAAATAAAATCAAAGCGACTTCAGGAAATCATAGATCTTCAAACAGAATTATCTGTTAAAAGTAATAAGGCTGATATTGGAAAAACCTTTGAAGTTTTGGTAGAAGGAACATCCAAAAAGTCGAAGGAAGAACTCTTTGGAAGAACCTCACAAAACAAAGTTGTTGTTTTTCCAAAAGAAAACTTTAAAAAAGGTGATTTTGTTATGGTAAAAATCACAGATGCCGGTTCAGCAACCTTGAAAGGCATTTCAATAAATTAATAACAAGCCCAATTATGAACGAGAAAATTAAGGAATTCAGGGAGTATCGCTCTGCTATGAACGAGAAACTTTTAGCTAGCAACAATAAGGTTATTAAGAGAATTTTTAACATTGACACCAACACTTACATGGAGGGAGCCTTATCTACCAAGGTAAAAGAAATGTTGGGTTTGGTTAGTTCGATGGTTTTAAGATGTGATGATTGTATCAAATATCATCTGGAGAAATGTTACGAACAAGGTGTGACCACTGAAGAGATGATGGAAATTTTCTCTGTTGCGAATCTTGTTGGAGGAACAATTGTTATCCCGCATA
The DNA here is from genome assembly GCF_050589785.1 of Carboxylicivirga caseinilyticus. NCBI lineage: Bacteria > Pseudomonadati > Bacteroidota > Bacteroidia > Marinilabiliales > Marinilabiliaceae > Carboxylicivirga > Carboxylicivirga caseinilyticus. The sequence continues at coordinate 5,376 of NZ_JBNGOX010000076.1, forward strand.
CAAGAAGAGCCATTGAATATTGGGAAATATTACAAGAAGAGGAATAAAATATTCAATAATCACTGAAAGCACCTGACAGAGGTGCTTTTACTTTTTTTTTATTATGGGTATAGCATCAACTCTTGGCTAAAAACCTATAATGTCTTTTGAGGCAACAGTCTTCTATCTGATCAAATCCACTGCCAGTAGATTTCAAGATCCATTAACCAATTACTATAGTGACACCCAATTGATCGTATCTCTCATACCAATGAGATAAACCTTAATCAGCAGATAGGAAATTACGAAAGATTATCTTCAATTATTCTAACCCATTTGCATGGAGTTTTATTATAAAAAAACCGGAAACAAAAAGCTTCCGGTTTTAATTAATATATTAAAATGCTTTATAAAACCGGGAAGCGCTCTTCCCGGTTATCCTTTACTAATTAAACCATTAACAGGTCATCAGAAAAGGGCTTTGGACGGTCACAAAAAAAGAAATAATGATCAAGATCATACTTTCGCATTGACTTAAGTACTCCCTCCTTCACGTTAAACAGACTTAGTTGACTTTGATTTATTTCTGACAAACGCTGAACCGCCATTAAGGCATTCAAACCTTCATCATCTACCTTCTCAACTTTTTCAAGATCCACAATTAAATTTGTGAATGGTCGCTTCATTATTTCCATCATACGAGATTTAAGATCTCCTGAATTTTTAATATCCAAATTCTCTTTACTCTCAAATGATACTAACGTGGTATTTTTAAAAACTTTTATCTTTATCATGGCTATGGGTATTTATGCCAAACAATAAAACAATGCATGTGCCACAAATTATATATTACTGATTTACTGCTTTTTAATAAATTCACAATTGATCACTTTTCCATCAATTAAAAACTTTTCCATTTTTTGGATTTATTCCATTATTTCAAACACATTCATAGATTAATAAAAGCCTATATTCTTTCTAATACGGATTGATTGAGTTAATTTTGTATCAAACAATTTTTTGTACAATATGGTCAATGAGTTAAACTTTGATTCGATACGTCCTTATCAAGACAGCGAAATACACGAAGTTTTTGAGCGATTAAAGAATGAACATGATTTTCTGGAATTAATCAAGTTCTTATATCCCAACTTTTCAACTGAAAATTTCCTTAAAAAATTATTAAGTATTCAAAGTGTAAATGAATTTCAAACAGAAGTCATTTATCCATATGTAAAAGAGGTATTACGAACCACAACAAAAGGGATCACTCATTCAGGATTAACAGATCTTGATCCGAATGGGCACTACCTTTTTATATCCAATCACCGTGATATTGTTCTTGACTCTGCCATTCTTAATATCTTAATGGTTGAAAACAAACTGAATACGACCGAAATTGCTATTGGTGATAATCTATTGATTTTTCCATGGATAACAGATTTAGTTAAGCTCAATAAAACATTCATTGTTAACCGCAATTTACCGGTACGCCAAATGCTGGAAAGTTCAATGCGACTTTCACATTACATTAGAAAAACACTTGTTGAAAGAAATCAAAGTATCTGGATTGCTCAGCGTGAGGGACGCTCTAAAGATGGAGATGACCGTACGCAAGTTAGCCTTTTAAAGATGATGAATATGAGTGGGGCTGGTTCATTTGCTGAAAACTTCAGTGAATTAACTATTGTTCCGCTATCAATTTCCTACGAGTACGATCCTTGCGATTATTTGAAAGCATTGGAATTTCAAATGAAACGCGACAAACCGGATTACAAAAAGACACAGGCTGATGACCTGAAGCATATGGGTGCCGGATTAAGAGGAAGAAAAGGACGTGTACATTTCGGTTTCGGGAAACCGATTAACAAAACCCAACTGGATAAATTAAATGATTTACCCAAGAATGATCAGTTACAGGGTTTAGCAGAAATGATTGATCAGCAAATTCATAATAACTATAAGTTCTATCCAGGTAATTTTGTAGCCGACGATTTATTCACCAATCATACCAGACACACAGATAAATATACAGAAGAAGACAAATCAATTTTCTTAGGATATTTAGATGAACATTTGTCGAGAATTGATGGAGATAGGGAGTTCCTTCATAAAGCTCTTTTAGAGATGTATGCAAACCCTGTAAAAAACTTTTATACTTCAGAAGAAAAATAATTGTACAAGCATAAAAAGGCGATTTCAGAAGTAATACTTAAAAAGGAAAATATATGAGGTTAATCTTTACCGATTAGCCTCTTTGTTTTTCATAATAATATATT
>NZ_JBNGOX010000077.1:0-6466 GCF_050589785.1 Carboxylicivirga caseinilyticus
GTGTTTGATTCCTTCACGGTTATATGTGTATAAAACGTGAATGGTTTTATCCGATGTTTGTATAATTGCAGGATAGCTGAATTGCCCTTTCTCCTTATTTTCAAGATCAAACAAATGATTCCAGTTGATGCCATCAAATGAATATTCAACATCCAGTACATTACGACCGTAAAACCAGTCGGGTCCCTGTTTAAGAGGATTGTTAACCATTAAAAACAGATTTTGATCAATGGCAATGGCATCAATCCCTGAATTTGAATTTGCAACATCCAGAGTATCCAGGGGCGACCAGCTTGTTCCATTATCTTCTGACCACGATGAGACTATTTTATTATGCCTGCTGCGGCAAAGCATCTGTACCTGATCATTTTTATGCGGGATAAAGGTTGGCTGAATCACATCCAGTTCTTTGGGATTAGGTACTTCAATTACCTCCCAGGATTCAGTTGCCTCGTTATAAGTTTCGTTGTGCACTCTCCAAATATCTTCCTCAATACCTTCTGTACTCGATCCGCATAGTATTATTCCCGGAGTAAGCTCAATAGGTTTATTTCTGATGGGGCCATAGATACCATCAGGCAGATATTCAGGATCAGACCATGAATCACCCTCATCCTCAGATGTAATCATAGCTCCAAACCACTCACGTGGATTCTTACCAACTTTATAAAACAGGTATAATCGATCACTTTGACTTTTGAATAAAACCGGATTCCAGCAAGGTAAAGTATCACCATCTATTATTGGTGGATTAATAAGGCATTGTGGTTGCAACCATTTAATACCATTAAACTTAGCTAAATAGATACCCACATCTTTGGCTCCTTCGTAGCTGCCACCAAACCAGGCTGCAATAAGTCGGTTGTGACTGATTTCTTCTATAGTTGCAGCGTGGCACGCATCAGTAGGACAGGTTCCAAATATAAAGCCTGATCTTACATCTGTAACTCCTACTTTCTTTGTGCAGGAGCTAAATAAGAGAATAATAAATATAAAAGGATATATTGCTTGTTTCATAGTCATTATCTTATCAATTGTGAATATGGTCTGTCTTCTGTATTTTTACCGTATTCCATGTTAGGTGTGTTACCCATTTCAAAAATTAATTCACCACCGTTCATTATTTCTTTATAAGTAATAAAGGTTTCATTTAATTCGATACGATTCAGTGTAGCTTTTTGAATGTATACGTTTTCTTTGCTTTGGTTTACTGCTTTGATTGTAAATGATTTATTATCTGGCAAAGTAATGGTGGCTTTATCAAATAAAGGTGAGCCAAATACAAATACACCATTAGCAGGATTTACCTGGTAGAGTCCCATGGATGAGAGTATGTACCAGGCCGACATTTGACCGCAATCTTCGTTACCGCAAATGCCGTCGGGTTGATCGGTAAACATTTCATCCATAATTCTGCGAACTAGCTTAGCTGTTTTCCATTGTTGACCGGCATACGAATACAAATATGGAATATGATGACCCGGTTCGTTGCCCTGAGCATACATACCAATCAATCCGCTAATATCCGGCGATGCCATATGGCCCATATCACCCTCTACAATAAACAGACTATCCAATTTTGCAGTAAATGCTTCATCTGATCCAAATAAGTTGATTAAACCTTTTACATCATGAGGTACCAGCCAGGTATATTGCCATGCGTTTCCTTCGGTATAATCACCCCATTCGTGTGTCGATTCAAACGGATTGAATGGAGTACGGAAGTTACCGTCTTCCATTATGGCACGCATAAATTGCTTTTCCTTGTCAAAGTATTTCTGATATGCCTGTGCTCTTGTGTTATAGTAATCGGCTACTTCTGATTCGTTAAGAGAAGTGGCAAGCTGTGCTGTACACCAATCTGCAATAGCATATTCCAAAGCTTTCGAAACGGATTCTTTTTCCAGTTCAGCCGGGATGAATCCTTTTTCTTTCAGGTGTTTTACTCCATAGTCATCACGCATGGATGATGCCTGCATAGCTTCCAGAGCCAGTGATTTGTCAATGCCCGGGAATCCTTTAAAGATGGCATCAGCTACTACAGGTATAGCAGGAAAGCCAACCATACAATCTGTTTCATTGCCATGTAATGGCCAGATAGGAAGTTTACCCTGTTGTTGATAGATGGCCAGCATAGAGTTAATCATATCAGATACTCTTTCCGGTTGAGAAAGGGTGTACAAAGGTTGTGCGGCTCTATAGGTATCCCATAATGAAAATACAGTGTAATTATTGAATTCAGCATTTTTATAAACCTCTTTATCAGTACCCCGATAATCACCATTGGCATCGTTAAACAATACCGGCGCGGTGTATGCATGATATACAGCAGTATAAAAAGTTCGAAGCTGAGCTTCATCAGCTGATTCAACCACTATTTTCGAAAGTTCCTTATTCCATTTATCCTTAGCTTGAGCAACTACATTATTAAAATTCCAACCTTCATTTTCCTTTTCGATATTGTTTAAAGCATTTTCTGTACTTACCGGAGAAACTCCAACTTTCAATAATACTTCTTCGTTGGCTTTAGTTTGAAAAGTTAATACAGCTGTAATACTATCTTTAATTGCACTAGTCCCTTCTACAGTTCTTTTACCATCAAAGAGCTGAGTCTGGCTAAATGGTTTACTTGATTGAACGGCAAAGAACAATATCTGATCTTTAGCCCAACCATTCGATTTGCGATAACCAATAATTGTGGTATCGTTAACAACAGTTATGGATGATTGTCCCGGACGATCCCATCCAATTCCACGAGCCAGATTAATGGCAATATGTGATTGCTCATTCTCAGGGAAAGTATATTTGTGAAAAGCTGTGCGTTCTGTGGCTGTTAGTTCTGCCAGTATATTATAGCGAAGTAATTCAACACTGTAGTAGCCGGCTTCAGCCTTTTCTTTATCATGCTTATAAAGTGATGCATAACCTCCCAGAGGATTTTTCTGAGAACCAGGTGTTGATTTTACTTCTCCTGTAAACGGAGTGATCAGAATATCTCCTAAATCACCAATTCCGGTTCCACTCAGGTGTGTTTGCGAAAAACCTGTTAGAATCGAATCTGAATAATGATATCCGGAACACCAATCCCATCCCCAGGTGTAGTTTGTAGGACCAGTCTGTACCATTCCAAAAGGAACGTGCGCACCCAAAAAAACGTGTCCGTGATAATCAGTTCCTATATAAGGATCGACATACTGTACCAGTGATGAAGGTTGTTCGCTCTGTTTGTTACAGCATCCAAATATTAAAGTTGTCAGGAAGACTGCAATACTGACTTTGTATATTAATCTATTCATGATAATTCTATTTTAAGGTTATTTTATTGTAAAAGAGTGCTCAAGAACGGATTCTGCCGAGTTTTTTGAAACCAGGATTTTATATTCGCCTTTATATAATTGCCATTTACTGTGTTTCAAATCCCATTTCTGCAAATCATTCGTGTTTATTGTAAAAGTCAGATCAGTAGATTGATTAACTTTGATGCCTGTGCGTTTAAATGCCTTTAATTCTTTTATTGGCATTCTTTCCAAGTTTGGATAAACAATGTAAACCTGTATCACATCATCTCCATCAAAATTACCAGTATTACTCACTTTTACGTTGAAGTTGATATTCTGATCTTTTTTATATGTCTTGTTTGGTTTACTTATCCAGGCGTAATCGAAATTGGTGTAGCTTAAGCCAAATCCAAATGGATAAGCCACTTCACCACCAAAATATCTGTAGGTTCTGTTTGCCATATTGTAATCTGTGTAATCTGGTAGGTCGTCAATCGATTTATAAAAGGTTAGCGGAAGTTTTCCTGATGGAGAAACATCGCCATAAATAATATTAGCTAAAGCTGTACCTCCTTGCTCGCCCGAATACCATGAATAGATGATAGCATCGGCATATGGAGCTACTTTCTCAACATCCAAAGCACTACCCGCGGTTAATACGGCAATAATTGGTTTGTTATGCGAAGCTCTCAGTTTTTTTAAAAATCTAAGATGTGATTCAGGTATATTTAAACCTTCTTTATCACCTCCGCTTGGAGACAAAAAGGCATCTCCTTCTTCACCCTCAAACAAAGGAGTAAGACCTAATACTACCACTGAAACGTCGGACATGCCTGCTCCCCAGATTCCACCAAAATGAGTAGTGTCAGAATAACTAAAGCCAAAATCATACTGTACCGCTGTTCCGGGGCCTGCTTTTTTTACAAGGCCTTCGGCATATGTAACCATATTACCCGACATACCATGATAATTTCCAACCAATACACTTATGTTGGCTGCATTCTCACCTAATACCATCATCGAACCTGTTTTATTCTTGTCTAACGGTAAAATACCATCGTTTTTTAACAGAACCATACTTTTTTCTGCAGCTTCAATAGACAGATCCACATGGTAGGTATTGTTAATACTATCCGGACCAAAAGTTGTGTAGGGTGATTCACAAGGGTCATCATAGAAACCGAGCTTTATTTGGGTAACCAGTGTTTTGTATATTGATTTATTGATATCATCTTCTGTTATTAGGCCTTTTTCAATGGCTTCCATGGCATCTTGCTGAAGGATGGGAGAACAATCCATATTAACACCTTGCTTAATGGCTGCGGCTGCCACACCTACCCGGGTTGGTATACTTTTATGGCGAAGCCAGATATCGTCTAATGCCCAGCAATCTGTCGTAATCTGTCCATCAAATTTCCATTCTTTGGTTAATATGGTTTCCAACAGATTTTCAGATGTGCAACAAGGCTGATCGTTCAGTCGGTTGTATCCACACATAATTGCTGAAACACCGTTGTCAACCAGTGTTTTAAATGCGGGCAGATAGGTTTCGCGCAAATCTTTCTCGTCAACAATTGCATTAAATTCATGACGAATGGCTTCGGGACCACTATGGGCAGCAAAGTGTTTAGCACAGGCTGATATTTTGTACCTGGTTGGATCATCGCCCTGAAGCCCTTTTACAAAAGCAGTTCCCATAATACCAGTAAGGAATGGATCTTCACCATACGTTTCCTGACCACGTCCCCAACGAGGATCGCGGAATATATTAATATTAGGAGTCCAAAAGTTAATTCCTAAATATTGAAGTCGTTTATCTTTAGCAATCGCCATGTTGTGCTTGGCTCTGGCTTCGGTAGAAATAGCATCCGCAACTTTATTAACCAATTCAGGATCAAAAGTAGCAGCTAAGGCAATAGCCTGTGGGTATACCGTTGCCTGTCCGGCACGTGCAACCCCATGTAATCCTTCGTTCCACCAATTATACGAAGGTATTTGTAATCTTTCCACTGCTGGCGAAGAATAACCAAGGAGTGAGATTTTCTCTTCCAGTGTCAGTGCATTTAATAGGCAATTGGCTCTTTCATCAATCGAAAGGTTACAATCTCTGAATTTAGAATGCTGGCTATAAATATTATTAGACAACAATAGTAAGAGTGTTGCCAATAAATGTTGAATGATTGATAGTCTTTTTTTCATTATTTCAGTTTTTATAATTGATGAAATTCAGCGGTATGTATTATATAATTTATCAGGTGATATAAAACCTTAGATCAAGTTCATATTTTTTTCTGGTTTTATTAAATTATTTAAAAAAATCCTGTTATCCCTCGTAAACAGCTGTTTGACTGGCTTTATTGGGTGTTTTGGTATTGACAAATGTAGAAAATATTAATAAAGATTTAAGGACATTAATAAAAAAATAATAAAAGATTTGTTTTAAAAATAAAAATATATACTTTACATCATCTAATCGATGAAAATTATAAGTAAAGTCTATGGGATATTTACAATTTGATACTAAAGTTGCAGAACAGCTGGAAGGAGTTGAAAAGAAGAAATACATTCAACAAATTCGAATTGTTAAGACTTTATATGTAGATGGTCCGCAGACAACTTCTAAATTATGCAAGAGATTGCGAATTAGTACGCCAAATATGGTAGCTATCATGGCTGAGATGTTTGAGCGTAATATTCTTGAAAAGAAGGGACAGGGAAAATCGATTGGAGGAAGAAAGCCGGATTTATTTGGTTTGGTAGCTGACAGCTTTTATATTTTGGCTGTTGAAATGAGCATATACAAAGTAAGCATTGCCATTTTTAATGCTGAGAATAATCAGATTACTGAAACGGAAGAATATTCGGTTGAATTAAATAACAAGAAAGAAACACTGGATGAAATATTGGAATTGATCAATTCGTATATCGATCGTTCCGGTCTTGATAAATCAGGTTTTTTATCAGTGGGTATAAGCATGCCCGGGTTGGTTGATTCAGTTAAAGGTATCAATTATACCTATATGAATTTTGGGGATAAACCAGTTACCGAATTAATGGAAGAGTCAATTGGTTGTCCTGTTTTTGTAGAAAATGATGAGGGTGTCCAAAAATTAAACATCAGAACAACGTTAGTTTCAATTTGTAATAAAATATCATTTTATGTCACCCCTAAATCCCCTGAAGGGGAC
>NZ_JBNGOX010000078.1:0-5229 GCF_050589785.1 Carboxylicivirga caseinilyticus
GAAATCATGAACACCATTAAAAATAAGCAAACGTGAACTAAATGAAGTCGGGTTTGGGCGAAGCGCCAATTTGAAAAATAATTAGGACAGAATTGGCTTGCCCAACTATTACGACATAAATCTTTCTACACTGTTAAACTTAATAAATGTTTGATTAGCATAATTGCCTAATTCTGCTATTTTTGTATGTGGTAATTCTAAACCAAACACTATGAACCTGCACATCCATCTATCCGCACTGCAGCTGCAATTAAAACAGAGTGCCCGATTAACCGTTTCTAAACGATTATTTTTTCTGAGACGTTTATAAGTATTTAAAATGAATTTGTACTTATCATACAGCAATTGAATAAAGATAAAATAGTAATAGTGGATATAAGGCAGTTGGCAACAAGTTAAATGAATGACCTAAAAAGATTCAATACCTTAAATGATAGATTTTATTTTAAAACAATTAAATAATAGAGACTTGGCAATCTTAACTTGGTTGGCAATCTTATTATGTTCTGTTTTTTTGATAAAATTCATTAGGAAACATGCAATAGCTATTACTAAAGTTCTTTTTTCTTCTGTCTTTATTACAATCTTCCAATTAACGATATGCTATTTGTTAATCATTATTTGGGGGCTAATAAATGTTGATTTTTGGAATATTCATTTATTAAAAGGAACAATATTTTGGTTTTTTGGTGTTGGCATTATTATGACCTTTAAGGCAATTGGAAAAGATATTCCCTTTTTTCGGAAAATATTTATAAATGCCATAAAGCTGACTATTATAATTGGTTTTGTATCTAACTTACACGTTTTCAAGTATTGGATTGAGTTTATTTCAATACCTATACTTGCAATGACTGGCATTTTAATGAGTATTAATGAATACAAAACTAAAGACAAACGAGTTGATAGCTTTTTGAATTTGATTGTCATTCTATATAGTTTAAGTGTAATTTCTTATGCCATTTATCAAACATACCTTAACTATAAAAATGATTTTATACTAGCTAATTTGCAAAGTTTATTACTCCCATCAATTTTAACCATTCTGTTTATTCCGTTATCATATTTTATATGTATTTATAGTGCTTATGAATCATTGTTTTGTCGTCTTTATAATGTAAATAATAAAAAGTATAGTAGAACTTACATTAAGTTTAGGCTAGTTCTTAAAATGGGGCTTAACCTTAATAAGATACGAATTGGCAGTGCGAACTTAAGTCCGTATTATATCAATGAAACAACCAACATAAGCAGCTACTTGAAAGAAATTATTAAACCAAAAGTCGATTAAAAATAAGAATTCAAACTATGGCGAATAATAGAGACAATTTTACTAAAACAACAATTGATATATTGGCAAAGAGAGTAGGTTATTTATGCTCTAATCCTGATTGTAAGATTCATACAGTAGGTCCTAATGAAAAGGAAGATAAAGCTTCATCTATAGGCATTGCTGCTCATATTACAGCTGCTTCAGCAGGTGGACCCAGATATGATAGTTCATTAAGTGAAGCTGATAGAAAACATATCAGTAATGGTATATGGCTTTGCTCAAATTGTTCAATTATTATCGACAAGAATCCAGAAGCTTACCCTGTTACGTTATTAAAAAAATGGAAAGAATCAGCAGAAAGTGAAATGGATAAAAAGTTAGCAGGAAAGAAAGAAAAGGAACATAAGCCTTTTATTGAAGCGGATTTAATCTGGAGTAATAATGGTCGGAGAAATAGAGGAATGTCATTCGAGAAGCATAAAGAATACTCAGGTAAGACATTTCATGCAGGACAGAAACTTGATTTTATATGGTATTTAGATTGGGAATTCTCTCTTGTGCTTCACAACAATTCGAAGTATCCCGCATATAATCTAAAAGTTGAGCCTATAGGAGATACTAGATTTACCTCATTGCCATCTTTACCTAAAGTGAATAATATTCAACCTTTTTCTAATATAAACTTCAATACGAAATACGGAAAGCATTTTGAAGGAGATTATGAAAAAGCCGATGAAATTTTAAAAGAAAAAATTCCTAGTGACTTGAATGACTTACAACTTAAGATTACCTACCAAGATGACAATAGGGAAAACCATACTTCTGTAGTAGAAATAAAAAATAATGAAATTGTAACAAGAAAGGAATAAAACCAGTTGCCAACAATGGCTAATAAAGCATAGGCTTGCCGCAGGCTTCATAGCCTAGCCGTTGGGCATAATTAATCCGCAAAACCATAGAACTGCATGTATGATTTAAGGGAATCTAATAAAATAGATTTAACAGATGCTGATTGTTTAAAGGAAGAAACTACTTATAAATTTAAGGATTCAGTTACTGGTAAAGATTTAATAGCGAAGTTTATTTCGTATTATTCAGATGAAGAAGATATATACTTAAAAACTGAATTTAAAAAGCTTGCATTACTTTCTGGTGAACCAGAAATAGGAACAGTATATTATATTGCTACGGGAATTCTACAGGATAAACCAAAGAGTTGTTATATTATGGATTTTGTCAAGGGAAAAACCTTGGGGCTTTTCTTAGAAGAACGTAATTCAATTATTTATGAGGTAGCTTATGACATTATAATTCAAATTGCATCAGGTTTAGAAAAAGCTCATAATTTTGAAGTGTTTCATAGCGACCTTCATAATGAAAATATCATAATTGATAATCTTGGATATATTAAACTAATTGATTTTCTGTGGTGGGATGTTAATCTACCAGCCGAGCAGAATTTGGCAAAAGACTTGGAGGATTTTAAGAGAATTTCAAAAGAATTAACCTCAAAATGCAAAAACGGTCAAGACCTACAAAGATTTCAATTGTTAGATAAATATTGTCAAGGAATATCAACTTTCAACGGTCTAAAAAAGGAGTTAGAATTAATTGATATTATAACTTTTGACATTTCACTATTAGAATCTAAAGACTTAGATATTCTATCATGTTTATTCGCTCAAATGGAGGATACTTATACATTGCATATGCAGCTCGGAGAAAAGCATTTCAATATACCAGCCAAATATATTCTTCCATTAACAACTCAAGAAGAAGAATATTACAAAAAGAACCAAGATAAATTGAATCCTCTAAAAATTAGATATTCTGATAGCAGAGAAGAAAGAATTGAAAACGCTTTAAGAAATACATTTGATTTAAAACTAAATGCTCTTAAGCATTCAAATTTACTAACTTGGAATATATGGGTGACAAATGAAGGTGAAGAGTTTGAAGGCCCATACTTTCTTAATTACTACATTAGGTTTACAAGTAAGTTTTATAGATGGATGAAAATAAATGAACTAATTCCTTTTACTAATGAGTCTCATGATGAATTTGAAAGGCTTATTTTGGAATAAATAACTATGCCCAATCGTGTAGCCAGCCCCACAAGCAGACGCTATCAGGGAGAAGCTCTCACACCACTCCAGAAGCTTCGGGATACGGTTCTCGTATACGGTGGTTCTCTAATAGAACCAGGAGCAATTGGTGCATTTTTCAACTGAATAATATATTGTAACCAATAATTTGTTTTTCATATCTTAGTAAACAAGGAATGGCTATGAACATACAAGCTGAAAAACTCGAACTAATAGAATGGATCGCAAAGCTTAATGATTCTGCAGTAATTGAGAAACTGAAAAAGATTCATGATGAATATGCTAAATCATCAGACTGGTGGGATGAGTCATCAATCAATGAAAAAAAGTCAATTAAAAGAGGTTTGCACGACATTGAAAAAGGCCGAATTCATTCCCATGAATCTGTAAAGAAACTATATGAAAAATACTTATAGAATCGTTTGGTCTGAAGAAGCACTAAATGGTTTAAAAGAAATTATTTTATATTTAGAAAGTAAATTCTCAAAAAAAAAATCAAAAATTTTGCAAAGAAACTAATCAAATGGAATACTTGGGTTCTTGTTTATGCAAAGGAATTAAATTTAAAGTTATAGGTGACTTTGAGAGTTTTTATTTATGCCATTGCAGATATTGTAGGAAAGACACAGGGTCTGCGCATGCTGCAAATTTATTTTCCACTACAGCTAAACTTGAATGGATAAAAACGGAAACTAAAATTAAAATATTTCAACCTCATAAGAGTAATCATGTGAAAGCCTTTTGTTCAAATTGTGGTTCAGCTTTGCCCAATTTACAAATGGACGGTAAACTTTTAGTAGTTCCAGCAGGATGTTTAGATACAAAATTAGAAAAACGACCTAATGCACATATTTTTATCTCAAACAAAGCAAGTTGGGATGACTCGTTGGAAGAAATAAAAAAATTTGGACGCTTCCCAGAATAAAGAATAGATAAAGAGATTTGCTCCAGTTTTATGATACACATAGACATCGAGAAACATTTTAATGGAGATTAATATAAAAGTAAAATATTACAAAAACTAGCGGTAACATGTGTTTACAATACAGGCTAAATAGTAGGTATTTCAAGGGCTGTAGCCCGCTTTAAATTTTCGCAGTTTGATAGGTTTGAAGCCCCCAATCGCCCACATTTGCATATATCTTTCCATTAGGGGTAAGTATAGAATATAAATGAAAGCATTGAAGCTTATATATCAGAATTGAAACAATTAGCCGCCTAATAACAACCATCAATAAAATTCGTTATATTTAACATTCAGTTCTAAAATGTAAGATAAAGAAAAGCAGTGTTAGTTTGCTGTGTATAGAAGCAAAAGGAATGGATTCGGAAGCAAGGGCAATGTAAGTCGAAGCAGCCCAACTACAAGAGGAAGCGATAGAACTGTAAGTCGAAGCACTAGAATTGCAATGCGAAGCAACGGAAATGTAACCCGAAGCAACGCATTTGCAACTGGAAGCAGAGCAGTATCTGTCCCGAATGATCGGGATGTAAGTCGAAGCAACTAATTTGTAATGATTAATAACCCGTTTGCTGCAATGGCAAACCTAAAAATCAAATTATATGGCAACCAGACCAAAAAATTCCGAAGCCGACACATTAGAGCTTTATCGAGTAGCATTAGAAAATGCAGAAACCCAGTCAGAAATTGCAACTGTTATGGCAGAGTTAGGCTACGACTCCGCAAAAATAACAGAAGGCAAAACCCTTTTGACCGAAACACGTTCAGCCTACGATTTCAACAAAACCGAAGATGATGGATATTTCGGATCGTTTTGTGCCAGCATTATCGGCCTGATCTGTGCCAGTGATTTCGGTTCAAACTGTGCCACTTTTGGTCATGAACTGATG
>NZ_JBNGOX010000079.1:0-4783 GCF_050589785.1 Carboxylicivirga caseinilyticus
CGACTTCTTTGATTATGAAGAAGAAACAGTAAAAAGACTTTTCCCTCAAGCTAAAGAATTTGTTGAAGTTATTTCTGAACTATTAGAAAAATAACTTTGGATAACACGCTGCCATAAAGCATAACGCGGTCGGCTCATCCTGACGCCGTTGTCTACTGTCTTAGTCCCTCTATCAGGTCAAACGACACCACGATTAATATGCCACGGCTTTATTTAGCAAACGGTATGCTAAACCATTCGATTTGATATTTTACCAATTTTTGGTAAATTTGATTAAAACTATTGGAATGAAAAATACATCTGTATCACTGGGAGATTACTTCGACCAATTTGTTCAGACACAAGTTTCGGCAGGGCGATATAAAAATGTAAGCGAAGTCATTCGAGCAGGCCTTAGACTTTTGGAAAATGAAGAAAGTAAGGCTGTTTTATTAAGAAATGCTATTCAAGAAGGAATTGATAGCGGAATTGCTCACGATTTTGATCCTCAAAAAAATCTTGAACAGTTGAAAGCCAAAAGAAAAAGAAATGGCTAATTATAAATTGACCAACAAAGCCGTAGAAGACTTAAATAAAATTTGGGACAGTTGGTCTGAATATCAAGCAGACAAATATTACGAAATGCTTATTAGGAGCTGTGAAGACATAGCAAACAATCCTGCATTAGGAAAAAACTATACTGGAATTACTTCTGAACTATTTGGATTAAAAGCAAATCGTCACATCATATTTTATCGAAAATCTCTTAATTGTCCGATTGAAATAATCAGGATTCTGCATGAACAAATGGACTTAAAAAGCAGAATAACAGAATAAAAACTACATCACTTGAATAAATCAAAACTCGCAAGGCTCGTTCTGCTAACAATTGAGATTATTGAATAAACGACAGAGTCAATAACCTTTCAAACAAATAACATGACATTGTGAGAATTGGAAACAGACTTCCCGGTGCATGATACCCAATGCGCAACTTAATAAACCCGGTGCACAATGGATTTTTCTATTCTCTCAATCGATTTTACCGGTTACACAGTCTATTTTACTGGTCGCACAATCAATTTTACGGGCTGCACAATACATTTTACCTCCTCCACAATACATTTCCCAAGCTCTCAGTGGATTTTACCAACTGCGCAATGGATTTTACCACCTCCACAATATATCTCCGTAACTCTCAGTGCATTTTACCAGTGAAACATACTATTGTATCAGATAAAATATGCAATATTGGGTGAGAGAACTTAAGATTAATCGATTATAGTATTAATCACCCGTTGATACCTTGTTAATGAAGGTCTCCCCGAATTGGAAACCTCACATATCACATGAATAGTTTCACCAGGTTTTACATCGTCCGGCACTTTGAATTTTACTTTTGCCGAATAGAAATCCTCTATGGCTTTTCCTTCATAGGTACCTGCCTCATAAAAATACGACCATCTAAAGTGTAGCTTATCTGCATCAGGATCTTCTGACCCGGAAGCATCAAACTTTATTGTAGATCCTGCTTTAGCTTTGATGTTCAATGGTGTCTTTTTTAAACCAATTACCGGATGATGATTGGCCGATGCATAATCTTTTACACACCATTCGGCCCGTGCAGCAAAATCGTTCTGTATGGCAGGCAACCATCGCCAAATAGGTTTGAAGTATTCTGTTCTCATGGTTACTTCATCCGGTTGATTCCAGTTCTCCATCATTTTTGACCAGCTATTATGAATACTTATCTGTCCGTCAGGATGTTTGTAACCGGCGCCAGGTAATGGATCCATCCAAACATTGTTGCGTACCGGCACATATCGACCACCCCATCCACCATAACCAGGGTTCTCCATATTGCGAAGTCCGGTGGGAATACTGTGTAAAAAAGATGGCGTATCACCCTCAGCATTGAAGGCACCAGCATTATTTTCATAAACAGAGCATAAAGGACCATGGTTTGTCAGGATATTTTTCGTCATCCAGTCTGCCTCAAAATAACTTTTCACTTCACTGGGCAAAACTTTGGGCCATATATAAGCCATGCAATCAAACTGATCAGAAATGATAGTCGGAATGTTGTATTTTTCCCAGTTAGGTCGGATATAATCCTGATAAGTCTGATCTTGTTCCCAGATTAAAAAAAGTCGCATTTTGGCAGCCGCTTCTTCCATCCTTTCAGGATAATCTTCCTGAATGATTTTTAATGCACGTGAGATCGTATTACAACCACCCCAGGCCTGCAACCATACTGGACGATCATCAGTTTTATCCATTAAAACCTTTGCAATTAGTTCGGCACCTTCAGTTCTTATATCATCCTCTCCAACACTTTCTATATTGCCAACCTTCCACTTACTCAACAGATAATCAGGAGTAGGATAATCAGGTGAATGCAGCCTCAGGTTATCGTAAACCTCTCCATACAATTCGATATATTCTTTTACCCATTCAACAGGATGAAATGTATTCCATCCTTGTCCACCAACCCAATGAAACTGAGAACTGCTATTGATGATCCCTTCAACATCAAATTCATTGCATGTTAATAAAAAACGCACCATCGAGGCCCTGTCATCAGCTTCACCGTCGGTAGTCACAATCACTCTTGGCCGATTATTTCTTATTCTTTTTTTCTTAGCAAATGATTCTGACACTAGCGATACGATTAGTAAGGCCAGACACAAAACAACTATCCTCTTTAGCATGATTTTTCAATAACTATCTGTTTATCTACATTTATGCAATTTCAAAAGTAGTCCAGCTATTTTTTAATAAGCATCTCTATTTCGTCAATTACCCATATTAAAATAAACAGGATCTGATATTGTAAAAAATACAGATCCTGTCATAAATTCAATTATTTATTTTTATAGTACTTTTGAAGCACATAAAATGCCTTTTTCTTTTGTCCTTTTTCAGAGATTAAACCTTTACGGTTCCAACCATCCTGAACACCCTGTAACTGACGCAATGGTGACATAAAATCAACCAAAATCCAGGGGGCCATACCGGCTAATCCGTCAATTTTATCGAACATATCAATGCTTTCGATATACAAATACTCCTGAAACTCTTCGCTCCATCGGGTTAGACTGTCACCATGAAATCCCTGAATAGCACCCCCGCCAAATTCACTAACGATAACCGGTTTCTCCTGCCCCATTTTAAATGATTTATTTCGGCATTCATCCGGATTACCACCATACCATCCCAGGTATTCATTAAAACTTATAACATCCAGCTTATCCATAATCGGATCGTTATAGGTATAAACACTATCAGGATGGCCATCCAGCTCCTGATCCTTCTTACATGCAGCTGAAAGTAATCGGGTATCATCAATGGTACGGATATAATCTGCTAATTCACCCAGGAAGGCATTACGGTCAGGTATGGGTGCTGTTTCGTTGGCTATTGACCAGATAATTGAACTGGCCCGGTTATAATCACGATTAATCAATTCGGTATATTGCTTTTTTGCTTTCTTCAACACTTCGGGGTTATTCCACTGAATACCCCAATAAAGTGGTAACTCTTCCCAAAGTAAAATCCCTTTTTTATCTGCCAGCCGAACAATATTCTCCTGATGCGGGTAATGTGCCAGGCGTATAAAATTACACCCTAATTCCTGTGCCCAGTTCAAAACCAATTCAGCATCTTCAACAGAATTTGCACGGTCTTTACGAAGTGGATTTTCATCGTGGAGGCAAATACCTTTCAGAAACACAGGATTTCCGTTTAGAAGAATTTGTTTCCCCCTTGTTTCAATGGTTCTGAATCCGATTTCATCTGCAACTATATCATTACCTGCTTCAACAATTACTTTGTATAATTTTGGATTTTCGGGTGACCATAATTCCAGTTTCTTCACATCTACCGAGAAGTTAGTATCTCCTTGTTTGTTTACATTTATCTCGTGATTGACATTTAACTCAGGAATAATAATACGTGCCTTTTCAGGTATCACATCACCGGCTATCTGCAGTTTACCATTAATTCGTTTTGTCTTTGACCTGAGTGTTTCCTTGTCAAGCGATATGAAATAATTATTGATAAAAGTTTCCGGCACTTCAATAAGTTTAACATCACGGGTAATGCCCCCATGGTTGAACCAGTCCGAAACTTCGGCAGGAATATAATCAGGTCTGCGGCTTGCATTAACACCAATAATTAAAAAATTACCGGTCTCCTTCACTAAATCAGTAACTTCGAAACTAAACGGCGTAAAGCCTCCTTCGTGTTTTCCCAGTTCTTTACCGTTAAAAGTAACTGTTGTGATATAGTTGGCAGCTCCAACATTAACAAAATAGCGTTTGTTTTTCTTAAGATCCGGCATGTCAAACATTCTCCGATACCAGATATTTCCTTCAAAATAAGTCAACTCAGGTTTCTGAATATTCCAGCTACCGGGCACCCATAAAGTCTGGGCCTTATCAAAACTATACTCTACCCGATCTGTTTTTTCTTTGGCAACCGCATTGCGATATACAGCCATGCCGCCCATTCCTCCCGTTTTAAAAGGATCTAACACATACTCCCATTTCCCATTCAAGTTGGTAAAATCTCTGTTTTGAGTATTTGTGATAAAGATTTTCTGGGCTTTTGCTGACATCAGTGCAAAAACCATAAACAATAGCAACAGAACTATTTGTTTTCTTCTAATCATAACGATACTTGTTTTGCTTATTTTAATGGTTGATATTCAATTCTGTCCTAATTATTTTTCAAATTGGCGCTTCGCCCAAACCCGACTTCATTTAGTTCACGTTTGCTTATTTTTAATGGTGTTCATGATTTC
>NZ_JBNGOX010000080.1:0-4625 GCF_050589785.1 Carboxylicivirga caseinilyticus
CTTTTAGGGGAGGTTTGGTGGGGTATAATGAAAGTAAAGTTACAATTTGAAAGATTCCTTATTTGCAGAATCACTTTTTGGACACCCTCTTTTTTATTGAAGAAATTTTACCTTGCAATAAAAATTTCTGTAAACATTTAATGGAATTTCTCATGTAGCGAAAATTTAGCAGGTTTTCAAGGTGTCAAATTACTGAAGCTTCAGGATCTTTGATTCTCGCTGTAGCTGATGACAAAAAAAAGGGATAGAAAATAGGATTCCTTTCCGTCGCAATAAGTTCTACCGACAAAACAGCTTTCTGCTTGCGACGGGTTTATAGCTTTACTATATACCGTGGGGTCAAACCCACGGCTGTTACAGTCAGCCTTTCAGGCTTCTTTAATCAGCTTTTAGTACTTATGCAAACGATTAACATTTAATTAGTGTAATCTGTGTAATTTGTGGTTTAAAAATATTAACAGATTTATTGATTAAGTGAGCCAATACTATTTGCTTCATTTTGTATCTAATGACATATAAAATTGAGATAAATAGGATTCCATCCCGTCGCAATATGGTTAATCGGCAAAACAGCTTTCTGTGTGCGACGGTTTTATGGCTTTACTATACCATGGGTTGAAACCCACGGCTATTACAGTCAACCTTTCTGGCTTCGATAAACAACATTTCTTTTTTAACGCTTAGTTCTTTGGTTTTCCTAACGCATTTTCCTGAAGGCACATCCCGGTAAGTTTAAGGACAGAATGGTAAAGAAGCGTATGGAACAATCATCGTTTATGAACGCCATTGAAATTTAATTCGTGAAATCAGTGCAATTTGTGGTCGAAAATATTAGCTGATATAGATGCTTTTAAACCAATTTATATTGATAGTGAGTCGAATAAATAATATAGGAATCCAAGAGTATTTACTAATTATTGGTTATAATTTAAATATCCAAATTTCCTTTATCACTTTATATCCGCATGCAACTGTTTAAAATAGGTGAGAAGTGATCCGCAACTTAAATATCCTGAACCTTTGTCTTTTTTAATGGATATGGTTTTGTGTAATTGTCTTGCAAAAGGTTCAATATCATAATTACCTCCTAAAGAAATTTTTTTATCAGCAATCAGATTATAAAAGTGGTTTACGAACTCCTGAGGACTTCCTTGCCATTGAAATAATGGCTCTGAAGTTGCTGATGGCTGATTAATGCATTCCTTTATTTTATTCAGGATGAATTTAATTCTGATAAGCACTTGTTTTTTGAATGAGGGATCCGGTAAGCTAAATGTTTTAATATAATTATGATATAACTTCCAATAGAGGTATTCAGATAGATATTCTGCCTGACTGTATAAATTATGAAGGCTGTGTAAATACATTTCAATAATTTCTCTTGTTTCTTCAACACTTTGCATTATCAATGATATTGTTACGGACAAAATCTGGCGATCCTGACTTGCTTTATTGTTTGTATTAAACTTTGTCAGTTGTAGTTTAGATAAAACATGAATGTAGTAACGTTCGTGTGCCATTGAAAATGAGCTCATTTTTATTAATCGGTTAACTGAGTCAGTTAGGATAAATCTATTTTTCCTGTTATTTGTCTTTATTGATTCACTTAATTCGAAAAGCCTGGACGGTATTGTTAATGCAATTTTCAGAAACGGAAATTGATTAAAGTATTCCTGGTTTTTCAGTAGGGTATTCATTGAGATTTCGGATGAATAAACGGAGCATCCGTGTTCAGAAGGTAATTCTGATAGATCACAAAAGTTCATGCTAAGTTGCAGTGATTCTTGCAGGTGAGCACATAATCCAATAAAGAACAGGATGTCATGCATATACCATTGTCTGGATTTTTGTGCTACTTGAGATAAATCAATCCAAGCCGAATTAAGTACTTTCTTAAATTGATAAATTTTATCAATATGATTTTTTAATTTGGAGCATGTACATTTATCTCCATTCATTTGGGAAAAATAATGGTTGAAAAGAATACCAAATAATTCAATTAAACAAAGATCATCTTTTATAGGAGGAAGTTCTTGAGGAATTACACTTTCATCCCAGTTTAAATTCTTTCGGATTAGAATCTCTTGTGTGATTATGCTCAAATGAAAGTACATTTGATTAACGTTTGGCTTTAGTTAAATTAGAATAATTAATTGAAAATGTCAAATATTAAGTTAATCTGAGGTGTCAATTGATTTATATATAGTTAAAGAGGGCCTTACTTTAAGCTGATTAATCGATCATCAGGATATGAATATAAACTGTGTTGCATTTTATCTGAAGGTACATGTATTTGATTTTATGGATTATATGTAAATAATACTATCTAGCCCATGGCACTAAACGACAATGTTCAAATTTAATTAGTGTAATCTTTGCAAATTGTGGTTTAAAAATAATTACAGGTTGATTGATTAAGCGAGCAAATTCTATTTGATACATTTGTAGCTAATGACATATAGAATGGAGATAAATGAGATTCCATCCCGTCGCAATAAGTTCTACCGACAAAACAGCTTTCTGCGTGCGACGGATTTACGGCTTTAATATACCGTGGGTCGAAACCCACGGCTATTAAAGTGAGCCTTTCAGGCTTCGCTAAATAACATTTCTTTTTTAACGCACCACCTTTGATTTTCTTAACGCATTTTCCTGAATCCGCATCCTGGTATGTTAATGGATAATCGGTAAATGATGATACACAGGTCTATCACTTATATACTTTTAAAAATTATAATTCGTAAAATTAGTGTAATTCGTGGATGAAAAATATTTACGGATTTTAAACTTTTATCTTCTCAGGATAATCGCTTTATAAACAAGATCGTTGATAAAATAAAGTTTGTATTGTTAATTTTATTAGAGTTGCAAAAGGAATCGTTAGAAAAGTACCCCTCCGTGCGGAAACGAAGGGGTAGAGATTTTAAGGAACAGTAATTACTCCAACTAAAGCACTGTTACTAACACTTTTGTTGTCACCTGTTCCGGCAAAGGCCATAAAACAATATAACTGTTGACCAGAACTTAAATCACTCAGATTTATTGTTCCTGATGCATTTTCTCTTTTAAAAGAATGAATGTCAAAAACAGGCCACATATTCTCAGCCAGGACAAGAAGAAGTGCCTGATCACCTGCTGCAGCATCACCTGTTTCACTATTATTATTCCATGAGAAAGTAAGTTGATTGCTTTCCAGGTGCACTTCAGGATTGAATGGTGGTTCCATTGTTCCTTTCGACATCCTGAATCTTTCGAAATTTATCTGGTATTCTGGATAATCACCTTCAATAACACTGGTTAATAAATCAGAAAGGGCCGCATTGTATGGACTCTGTTTTCTGATCTGTGTCCGGTAGCCAATTTTAATGATTGGATGAATTGGCTGAAGAAACTGTACTCCCAAAGCAAAGCGTGCCTGTTGTTTTAACTGAGCAATGCTGGGGACTCCTTTCTTGGGTCCTGCTAATGATCGTAAATAGCGTATACCTTTCCATCGACTTCCCACTACAGTACCTACCTTACCGGAAATGGCTCCCAAGATGCCTTTATCATATTTTCCCATGATTATTGTTTTTAGTTTGTGAACTTTTGTTTTGCTTATTAGTGATTTTTCGTCTGAATAAACGACTAATCAATGCAGTTAGAATACCAGCTGTCAGGCTGAGGATCGACTTAATCAAAGGTTCCCAGGATTCTTTAGGAACCAGTTCTGAAACAGAATAATCGGTTAGCTCCATGAAACCCAGAGTACCCGCAACAGCTAACACAAATAATTTAAGTGTTTCCATTATTGAACTTTTTAGCATTACAGCAACCTGTCGACCTGCTGCCTTTAAACATTTTTAAATCGTCTATGGCCAAAAGACAGAAGCAAGGTATAATGGAATCTTTTTGAATAATATAACAGTAATATTACCGTAAGAGTGGGGAATGATTAATGGATAATTGTCAGTGGTTAATTATTAATTGTATGGAGTTGAAGTTTGAAATTAGTCCGAGGTAATAAGTCCGAAGTCCGGGTGAATATTAAAGTATAATTGATGAGGTGTTAAGTTGTTGAATTGTTATAAATATGAATTGAGGAGAGGTTTAAATAAAAGGCCATTGTAATAATTCTGGAGTCAATTGAGTGACTTGGTTGTTTTGACCGGTCTTGCTACCAACACCTATAGGCTGTAAGTTGAGAGCTTTTTAATATGGACTATATTCGACACTTCTTCGGTACTTCTTCGATTTATGACCGTTCCTATAGGGTCGAAGGGTGATCGAAGGATTATCGAATAAGGTACGAAAGAGATTCGGAAGTATGTTGAAGAATATCTCAGAATAGCTGATTGTAAGAAAACTAAACTACAGGAAAGTTATAACTAGTTTGAAGCTTATAGAATGTTGAGTAAACTATAGCTTGTAAATTTAAGCATTTATGTAGTGAAATGGTTAAGCTGTTGTATTTATACTAATTAAGTAAATTTGAAATGGCAAAGAGTTTTCTTGTTTAGGAGGGAATCAGGTATCATAATTATATTGATGTGACTAGTCCTAAATAACCGTTACAAATTATTGGACTAAAATAATAACATTCTTGTTAGTCCCCAAGGGTACCCTTGGGGACTAACTTTTTACTG
>NZ_JBNGOX010000081.1:0-4302 GCF_050589785.1 Carboxylicivirga caseinilyticus
TCACAAGGATGCCCGAGTGGTGGAATTGGTAGACACGCAGGACTTAAAATCCTGTGACCATTAGGTCGTGCGGGTTCAAGTCCCGCCTCGGGTACAAAAGCGCTTAAGACGAAAGTTTTTAGCGCTTTTTTGTTTTATAATTATTGGTTACGTTATTATAATTGTAATATTCTTTGACTATGATGCAAATGAGCATTAATGAATAAGTTTTAATACAACTGCTATGTAACTTACATATTATATAGATTTTTCAAAGCATCAACATCATTTCCTGTTAGTATTTTTATTGATTGAGTGATTTTTTCAATATCCCATTCCCACCATTTTAGTTTTAGAAGTATTTGAATACTCTCATCAGAAAACCGTTTTCGAATCAGTCTTGCCGGGTTACCACCAACTATTGAATATGGTTCAACATTTTTCACAACTGTTGAGTTCGAAGCAATAATAGCGCCATCTCCTATTTTCACACCAGGCATAATAGTTGTATTATAACCGAGCCAAACATCATTTCCTATTATGGTGTCACCTTTATACGGATAAGTTTTGTCTTTCATTGCATCTTTCCAATCACCTCCAAAAATTGCAAAAGGATAAGCACTTATAGATTTACTTAGATGATTACCCCCATTCATAATAAAAGTAACATCCGATGCAATCATGCAAAACTTTCCAATAATTAGTTTATCACCCACAAAATCAAAATGGTACTTAACATTTCGAATAAAATTTTCTGGATTTACAAAGTCATCATAATAAGTATAGTCACCCACCACAATATTCGGTTGGGAAATGATATTTTTTAAGAAAACTAACTTATTATAATGAGCTAATGGAAATTGATTGTCTTTGTTTGGTATATCCATTCAGATGTATTTTTAATAAAAATAACAAATCTTAAAGAGAGTGCAGATAATTATAAATTTTCACTGTTTTTTTTTCAGATTCAAATATAAAAAATAGTCTGTTAGTTCTTTGGAACCATATTGCTGTTCTAACATATAAAAAGCCATTGCTGTCAGAAAAAATTCTATTGGACCATAAGTCTTCGACGATAGAATAAACGCAATAAACTAAAAATCCCAACTCTCTTCCAATCAGGGGGTTAACTTATCCTAATTGGCATTTCAAAGATTTTAAAGCCATTTTTACAATTTTATTTTAATACACTTTATTAATGAGAATTAAGAAACTCATACTTAATTTTGAATCCAATATTGAAGAACAATAATTGTCTTAATAAAGTCAATACAGTAATGTAACAAAGGGTGTACTATTGTAGTTTAGATAAAAAACATATCAAAATGTATAACCAATAGAAAGTTCCCCTAAAAAACCACTCATAAAGGTATATTCATCACGAAATACTTCGATGGCATCAATTGCTTCAACACTAGGGTTATTTACTTTAAGATTGTCAAATGAATAACCGTACCCGAGTGCAAAATTTAGTGTTATTCCGCTTTTCCAAATCCATCGTTTACCAGCATTCAGGCCAATTGTAAATTCTGGTAAAGATAAGTCAAATCCATCATTTTCAGTCATTCCTTCTCCTTTAATCTTACGATATCGGCCATAGGTACCCGCATAAAAGGAGTTTAAACCTCCACCAATATGATATCTGTAATTAAGAATAATTGCTTTCCCATTGGCATCAATGTTAGCATCTGAATATGTACCAGGAATTGTTTCTAAATCACCTCTCAATACAATTCCGTGATTTTTTCCAATAAGATGTTCTAAATTAGCTGAGTAGAACCCGAATACTATTCCTCCCGGACAAACATTAATAGCCGTTTTGGATGGACTTATCCATCTTTCCTTTGACTTTACTTTTTCGTTATCCTGATTTTGGGCTTCAGTTATTCCATAAACAAGAATAATATAGATTAGTATCAATACAATTTTTAAAATCGTCCTTTTTTGTTTTAAACTTCTTCTCATCATAATTGAATTAAATTGTAGTATTTATTTTCAATAACTAATGATACAAAGCTGCAACTAATAAAAGATGTAATCGTCCGAATTTATAATTCAGGACAAATCAATGAGAATTAGGACCTTTTTAAGATATGAATTAACATTTTTTTTGCCTAGCCTTTTTAAGCCAGATATTAGGTGTTGTATTTTCTACCTTCTTAAAAAATGCATTAAATACGGATTTTGAGTTAAAGCCACTTTCGTAAGCTAATCCTAACAGGGACAAATTATTATTCTCTATATTCAATGCAATTTCTTTAAAATACGCTAGTCTATAATGATTAACGAATTCGTTAAAATTCATTCCTGTTTTTTCATTAATCAGATATGATAGCTTATTGGGATGAAAATTAATAGCTTTTGCCAGAATAGTCAGGCTCATCATAGAATCCAGGTAAGGTTTTTCTTTATCAAAATAATGTTTGAGCATATTCATTTGCTCATCCAGTTCTGCCAAACTGGTATTTGTTTTATTTTTAGAAACTGAATGAATATTTGATTCTATCTCAAGTAAAAGTTGTGATGGATATAAATGATGAAATTCATCATTCTCCTGAAGGTTAACCAGTAATGGGTCAAACCGGAAGTTAATTATCTGGCCTCTTTTTTGCTTAATATACAAGCGTAGTAACTCTAATGCTTCAAATCTATGCTGAGTATTGGCTAATATATATAATTCATAGGGAACCAACTGTTTAGTATCATCAATAACAGTCTTCCAGTTATTTAAAAGTTCTTCAGATAACGAATTTATTCCATGGTTAATTACCTCATACAATAACCTTTGCAACTCCGAATTATCATAACTCTTCATTAATTTTTCAAAATCATTCTTTCTACCTAACCAAATAAAGCATAAAGCTTTTAGTTCTTTTGCAAGGGCAAGGTCAGGATTTATCGACAATGATTTTTCAATAAAAGTCAGAGCGAGATCAAATTTCTTCTGATAATACTGAATATTGGCCAAAGTATAAAAATGATTGGCTGATAAAGGATCTACATCCATGGCACGCCTTATATAAACCTCGGCCATTTTCCATTTTCCATGAGCTATAAAAAGTTCAGCCATGGCCTCTAAACCATCCGTATATTTGGGATACTGTGATAATGTTTTTAATAACTGATTATAGGTTGCCTGAAAATCCCATTCCATCCAAAATGCTCTACCTACAAAGGATTGTCCATATTCCGGAAGTGATTTATTCAAATCACTGGCTATTAAAAAATTGTCGATAGCTTTTGCAAAGCCTTCAGATGAATGCATATACCCCCATGCTGCCAACAGACCATAACATTGTACTAAACCATAGTAGGAGCGCGCAAACTTCGTATCTAATTCAACTGACATTTGATAATATTCAATAGCCTTCTTTATTGAATCAGCATCCCATTTTAGTTGGTAGTAATGACCTTTAAGATACATTTCATATGCCGTAACATTGCTTGTTTCTGTAATTACTAAATGCTCCTGAATATTAAAATGACCAAAATTATCTCTTATCTGATTGGCAATTAAAAGGCTAATTTCATCTTGTAACTCAAAAATATCATTCAGTTCACGATCGAAATTTTGCGACCAGAAGTGAATACCATCACGGGCATTTATTAACTGTGCAGTAATACGTACACGATTATTTACTTTTCTGACACTACCTTCTAATATAGAACTTACACCCAAGGCTTTACCAATGCTTCTTATATCCTGATTACTCCCCTTAAATGAAAACGAAGATGTGCGGGCAATCACCTTTAAACCATCAATTTTAGTAAGAGCATTAATTATCTCTTCAGTAATCCCATCACTAAAATATTCATTATTGGGATCTGCACTAATATTAACAAAAGGTAAAACTGCTATTGATTTATCTATTTCTGAATTATGACGCTTACTAATAAATTCCATTATTTAAAAAAGAGCTAATTATTCATTTTCACAACAACTATTAAATTCTTATAGTTTTACAGTCATATGAATATTTCTCAGAAGCCATAAATCATTTATAGTAATTCGTTTTTTTTAGATACAAGAACTGTGTTTTGAAACCAGATTCAATTCTAATAAACCCAAGCAATTTCAAGTACGCATATTAAAACAAAAATAGAAAATTGAATAAATTGCGAACCTATTTCTTGCGCAAATAAAAAATAGAACTATTTTTGCATCCGCAATAAAAATTCAGCAAAGGTTGAAAGCCAAATTGCAATTATTGAAACGCGAAAATAGCTTACCACGATAGCTATCGTGGGGTAGGCAACAACTTGCCAAGTTAATTTGCAAAAAACGCGAAAATAGCTCAGTTGGTAGAGCACGACCTTGCCAAG
>NZ_JBNGOX010000082.1:0-3888 GCF_050589785.1 Carboxylicivirga caseinilyticus
GTTGATAGAGCATCAGCCTTCCAAGCTGAGGGTCGCGGGTTTGAGCCCCGTCTTCCGCTCTTTTAAGCCATTTGATTTTTCGAGTGGCTTTTTTATTTTCTTCAAGTTCTATTTTTATTATATTGTGCTTTTACACCTGTAAGCATCAAGTACATATGTTATTAATTATATATTTTCAGACCATATAATCATTAAAATAATGACACTTCCAAATAGGTCAAACCATAAATTGAATATAGATGAAGATATGCTTTTAGATAAAAAGCAAAGGAGATATGTGGATCTTATTATGGGAAAGGTGAAGCCAGAAAATGAGGAAGAAAGAAAAATGCTTAAGGAGATTGAAGATACAGATGGAATACCATATATTCCTACAGACTGATCTTCTGAATTGCTCTCTATTGAAAATCATGAGTGCCTTATAAAACAGACAACTCATGAATAAATTGTAACTTTAGTGCGGTCTTTGACAAGCGCAAAAGATCAACACACAAAGGACCCGTTGTTGTGAATTGCTCTCAAATTGTAACTTTAGTGCGGTCTTTGACAAGAAATACCTTGTGCTAATGCACCACAACCAAGTTGTGAATTGCTCTCAAATTGTAACTTTAGTGCGGTCTTTGACAAGCCTTTCAAATGGAGGTTTGAGACTCCCAAAGTTGTGAATTGCTCTCAAATTGTAACTTTAGTGCGGTCTTTGACAAGGTTCACCTTTATAGGTTACCTCTCCACAAAGTTGTGAATTGCTCTCAAATTGTAACTTTAGTGCGGTCTTTGACAAGATCAGCGGCATGAATGCTGTTGCCTGGGTAGTTGTGAATTGCTCTCAAATTGTAACTTTAGTACGGTCTTTGACAAGGCTTGGATAATAAAAAGTTTGTTTGGTTTAGTTGTGAATTGCTCTCAAATTGTAACTTTAGTACGGTCTTTGACAAGTAAATATACGGCATATAAGAACAGCACAGGTTGTGAATTGCTCTCAAATTGTAACTTTAGTACGGTCTTTGACAAGTGGAGCTGAAACACTGTTATTTGATTGAGGGTTGTGAATTGCTCTCAAATTGTAACTTTAGTACGGTCTTTGACAAGAGTTTTATCTGGCTATGCAGTTAAGCTACGGTTGTGAATTGCTCTCAAATTGTAACTTTAGTACGGTCTTTGACAAGACCTTATATATTCTTTAGTAATTACCTGAAGTTGTGAATTGCTCTCAAATTGTAACTTTAGTACGGTCTTTGACAAGATCATTTTATCGTTTTCTAGTTATTTTATAGTTGTGAATTGCTCTCAAATTGTAACTTTAGTACGGTCTTTGACAAGTGGTGATTTTCTAATTAGTGGAGAGTTAGAGTTGTGAATTGCTCTCAAATTGTAACTTTAGTACGGTCTTTGACAAGTAGGTTCATATGAATCACAGTCACATTCAAGTTGTGAATTGCTCTCAAATTGTAACTTTAGTACGGTCTTTGACAAGAACAAGTTCAGACGCCGTATACACCTTAAAGTTGTGAATTGCTCTCAAATTGTAACTTTAGTACGGTCTTTGACAAGCTAATTTGTCAGCATCTTCATAAGCCTGTAGTTGTGAATTGCTCTCAAATTGTAACTTTAGTACGGTCTTTGACAAGCTGCCTGTTTTTAACATTTCATGGAACTTGGTTGTGAATTGCTCTCAAATTGTAACTTTAGTACGGTCTTTGACAAGGGTAATTTATCAGGAACAGAATTTAATGTAGTTGTGAATTGCTCTCAAATTGTAACTTTAGTACGGTCTTTGACAAGTTACGTCTTGAAAATAAGAGAGCTTTACAAGTTGTGAATTGCTCTCAAATTGTAACTTTAGTACGGTCTTTGACAAGTTTCAAATTCTATACTTATACCTTTAGGTAGTTGTGAATTGCTCTCAAATTGTAACTTTAGTACGGTCTTTGACAAGATATGTAGGAAGTATTTTGTCAATGCCTGAGTTGTGAATTGCTCTCAAATTGTAACTTTAGTACGGTCTTTGACAAGATATATCAGAAATAATGCCCTTTTTTATAAGTTGTGAATTGCTCTCAAATTGTAACTTTAGTACGGTCTTTGACAAGGGGAGTTACCGCAAGCGGTCAGGCTTTTTGGTTGTGAATTGCTCTCAAATTGTAACTTTAGTACGGTCTTTGACAAGTCGTTCAGCAAAAAGCAAAACAAGGATGTGGTTGTGAATTGCTCTCAAATTGTAACTTTAGTACGGTCTTTGACAAGTCATTCGTGTATCACAAATGTTATACAATAGTTGTGAATTGCTCTCAAATTGTAACTTTAGTACGGTCTTTGACAAGACCTGTCCACGCAACAAAACTAAAGTCGCTGTTGTGAATTGCTCTCAAATTGTAACTTTAGTACGGTCTTTGACAAGGTATCGCCCGCAAAACACAAACTAGCAACAACTTATCAAAGACATCAGAAAAGAAAAACCGACCTATTTGACGGGTTGGTTTTCTTTTTAGACCTTGTTTTTATTCTTCTAAAACAATTGCAACTGCTGAACCACTTCCGGCTTAGCAGCCGGTTGCTGACTTATAAACAACTCCATCATACCAAATTGCTTATCCGTTATTTTAAGCACACCAATATGTCCATGCTCAGGCAGTATACTTTTCACCCTTTTAATGTGCACATCAGCATTTTCTCTGCTGGGGCAATTTCGCAGATAAATCGAGAACTGAAACATAGCAAAACCATCATCAATCAGCTTTTTTCGAAACTTAGATGCTTCTTTTCGCTGTTTCTTGGTTTCGGTTGGTAAATCAAAAAATACAAGAACCCACATAATACGGTATTGATTAAGTGCTGAATAAGACATACCTAATTGATTAAAAACTGTGGATACACAATTTTACGCCGCTCTCCCGCCAAACATTCATATAACGAATTAGTTGTGCGACTTAGCCCAACCATTAACGGACTTTTTTGCTTGTCGTACTGAACATCGACCGTTGCAATACTTAACAATTTACGTTTCTGCTCAATGGTAATTTCTTCACTGTCTATTTCTCCTTCTTGCCACATATTGTAAACCAGTTCATCACAATACGGACGAAAAGGTTCCATAATATCATCGGCCAGGCAATAGGAGTTATATTTATTGCGGTGAAAAATACCAATGGTGGGTGATAAACCACTCCCCACCAGAGCTCTGGCCACAATAGCTCGTAAAACTGCATAACAATAGTTGAGGTGTGCATTGGGTGCAACACCGTATCTTTGACGTGTAAAGTTGGTTTCTTCAAATAATACTTTCCAGTATACCGATGCTGCTCTCCCTTCGATATTATCAGGATCACCACTTTGAATCTGAGGAACCAGGGCCTTTAAACGTTTATTTTCCTTTTCTACTATCTGTAATAATGAGGCCTGATTCTCGACTTTGGCCTTAACTGTTTGCTGCCAAAGATTTTTGCGCAGCGGTTCGCTCATCTCTATTTGAAAGCGCAATCGCTCAGTCTGCAAGGTATGACCATCCATGGGTAACATCAATCCTTGGGGCAGATGGCGTTCGTCGCAACTTATAATTGCTGTATTATTGTGGGTTAAGGCTACTATTAATCCATGTGTGATGGTTATCTGATAATTGTCGAGTAACATAACCCCTATATCTTCAATGGGTATAGAACCCAACTCATTATTGGTTTTAGGTTCTGTTACTTTTAACTGTTTTTGTTGTTTACTTAAATAGGCAGGATTACCAAAATAGAGGGTTCGCTTGATCATAATTTCTGATTTAAGGATTTTATTAAACATTACGATCAACATGGATATTTCGGATCGTTTTGTGCCAGCATTATCGGCCTGATCTGTGCCAGTGATTTCGGTTCAAACTGTGCCACTTTTGGTCATGAACTGATG
>NZ_JBNGOX010000083.1:0-3429 GCF_050589785.1 Carboxylicivirga caseinilyticus
ATGTAGAGAACCGCCGTATACGAGAACCGTACGTGCGGTGGTGTGAGAGCTTCTCCCTGCTAGCGTTTGCTAGTGGGGCTGGCTACTCGATTGTACGCTGGCCTTGTTTCACTTCATCAGCACTCCATTCATTTATTCTCATTCACACTGTTCTTGCATTCGGGCGGGAAGGACTTGAAGGCTCTTTTGGCATTTTTGGATTGTGAACAAGCCTCGTGGGAATGTCAAATGTGCCTGATGGCGAAGGGAAGGTAAACTTTGATATCAATTTTCAAATGCTTCTTTAATAATATTATGCATCCTTTTAACCTCGAATGGTTTGCTAAAATATTCTAATATTAATCCCGACTCCATCGCCTTCTTAATTTCATCTGTAATTTCAAATCCGGTAAGTATATAGTATTTTTTATCAGGATATTTTGTCTTAGCCTTTTTTATAAATTCAATTCCGTTCATACCTGGCATTTTCATGTCGCTGATAATTACTAAAGTGTCAGGATTATCCTCCAGTACTTTTAAGCCTTCGAACCCATCATGTGCAATTATTACGTTATACAAACTTTTAAAGTTGCTCTCAAAAAGTAATAAGTTAATTTCCTCATCGTCAACATATAATATTTTTCGTCTTACATCCATATTCAATTATTTTATTGGTAAAGTTATTCTTGCAATTGTACCTTTATTTATTTCCGAGTCAAAATTTATACTTCCTTGATGTTCTTGTAATATCG
The DNA here is from genome assembly GCF_050589785.1 of Carboxylicivirga caseinilyticus. Lineage (NCBI taxonomy): Bacteria > Pseudomonadati > Bacteroidota > Bacteroidia > Marinilabiliales > Marinilabiliaceae > Carboxylicivirga > Carboxylicivirga caseinilyticus. The sequence goes on from NZ_JBNGOX010000083.1 coordinate 732, forward strand.
AATAAGTAATTGATAGTCCCAATCCCGTTCCTTTACCTGGGTCTTTGGTTGTAAAGAAAGGGTCTGTAATTTTAGAAATATTTTCTTTACTTATACCACAACCAGAATCTGATATTTCAATTATGGCTATATTCTCTATAATTTTAGTGGAAATTAATATTTTCCCAGAGTTAACTATTGCTTGTATTGAATTTGTAATCACATTCATAAAAACCTGGTGTATTTTACCAACGTTTCCTAAAACTAAAATTTCATCTTTGCAATATTTTAATTCAATCTCTACTCTGCTCTTTGTAAGATTACGTAAAATAGCCAAGCAGTTATCAATAATAGAATGTATATTGCATTCCTCATCGAGTTTTTGATTATCTCTACTAAACTGATTCAACCCTTTAACAATAGCTGTAATACGTTCAATAGCAGTTTTGGTACTAGACATTAACAATGAAGTTGTTGCCTCATCTTTACTGCCATATTTATTAAAGTAACTTTCAAAACCATAGTAAGTTCCTGCCAAATAATTTAATGGATTATTAATTTCATGTGACACACCTGAAGTTAGTGTACCCAGTGAGGCCATTTTTTCTGCTTGTAATAACTGTGATTGTGCTTCTTTTAAACGGTTTAAAGTTGTACTAAGCTCCGTATTTTTTTCTTCTATTATTCTTTTCTTCTTGGCTAAGTCTTCACTGGTAGTTTTCCATTTTTCAGTTGCTGCTTTTAGGTCAAGAGTCCTTTTATCAACAAGCTGTTCAAGGTTTTCTTTGTGATACTGAAGTTCTTTTAATGTATTTTTCAGTTCAGTAATATCGAAACTTATTGATGTATAGCCATATTTATTGTGCTGGTCTAATATTGGACTTAGTATTCTTCTGGAATATTTCTTTTGACCATAATATTCTACTTCATATTCTGCATCAACTATTTTGCCTTTTTTCACTTGTTTAACCATACTATTAATATCAACCGAAAATTTCTCTGGAGCATTGAAATCAGTTGTCTTTTTCCCCCTTAAGTCTCCCCACTTGTTGATTGAAAAATCACTCTGTAAATGAATATTGTCCATGCTGTCAATAACCCATAATTCAATAGGGATTGAAGATAAAATTGAATTAAGGAATGATGCATTTTGATAAATTTGCTTTTCTAACTCAACCTTATCTGAAATATCAATAGTTAACGAAATAACACCTTTTGTTTCATTACCAACAACTAAAGGAGCAACTATTTTATGAGCATGATATTTTTTCCCTTTAAATTGCAATTCATCCTCATAATTTAATGTTTCATTCGTTTTTATTCGTTCAAGGTTTTCATTCCATTTTTTCTTGCCATTTTCGGAAGCTGGTCCCTCTGTTATATTCTTTCCTGTGTAATCACCCCAAATTCTTTTTGAAAACCGGTTCTGAAATAACAAATCACTATTTAAATTTGTAACAAATAATTCAAAAGGCAAGCAATCAATTATGGAACTTAACATTGCTTCATTGGCTTTTAATTTCTCCTCTGCCTTTTTTCTTTCAGTAATATCCCGAAATATTGCCAATAGATTTCCGAAAAGACCATCTTCAATTTTGCTTAAAGCTACTTCTGCAAATAACTGCTTTCCATTTGCATCTATGAATTCCCATTCAAATTTCTGCGCTTCGCCTTTTAGAGCTTTATGTATTTTTTCAAAGCCTTTATCTTTTGATTTCTGTCCATCAGGTTGGTATTTTGGTGAAATATCTGTAAACATGTATTGTTTATGTTCTTCTTTTAATCCCAATAGCTCTTTAGCTCTTGCGTTATAATCAATAAATACTTCATTTTGATGAATAAATACAGCTTCAGTTGACGAATCAAAAAGCTGTTTATACTGCTTCTTGATACTAGCTATATTCTTTTCCAGCTTCTTTTGATAACTAAAATCTTCAACGGTACTTATTAAATATTCATTATTGCTATTTTCACTTTTATATGGTTTAATAAATAACCTAGCATGCAATATTGAATTATCCTTTCTTTTAAAGTCTACAAAAAAAGGCTCATCTGATTCACTTTTGCTTAATACAGTAAGGATTTTGTTTCGTTGCTCAGGCTTGACATATAAATCAGTTGAAAGATTCTTAATATGCTGTTTTACATCATTTAATGAAGAATATCCAAGCATAGAAATGCAACGAGCATTCATGTTAACAACTTCACCAGTCTTTCGCGTTAACGCCATGCCAATTGGAGCATTGTCAAAAATTGCCTTTATACTTGCAAACTCATCTTTCATTATCAAACCAATTAATCGTATTGTCTAACATTTGACAATCTCAATTTACAAAATTTACAGTAATTTCTTTTTATGCAAGGCAAAAAAGCATGTGTTTGGCAGCGAAAGGATGGTTGCAGGGATGGGCTGACAAACTTATGCTTTGTGGGTTGGGTTTTCTTGGAGAATAATCCTATTTATCTTGTCAATTTAGCACAATGTTTCATTCTGGCAGGCTTGCGTACAACGGTTGGCAATATGCGGAGGCCGGGATTTCGGAGCTCGAAATTATCAAACCATTACAATTTTGAGTAAATGTACAAAAGTTAAATTTACCCACATCCCCCGGCTTACGTATATTGCTTGTGTGTGCCTCGCATGGGTAGCGATGCACTTATAGCGTAAGCTATCAAAAAGACATAAATATGCAAATTTATTTTGATAAGTAGCGAAGCT
>NZ_JBNGOX010000084.1:0-3120 GCF_050589785.1 Carboxylicivirga caseinilyticus
TAGTTTCAATTTGTAATAAAATATCATTTTATGTCACCCCTAAATCCCCTGAAGGGGACTTAAGCCTCCCTTTTAGGGGAGGTTTGGTGGGGTATTATGAAAGTAAAGTTACAATTTGAAAGATTCCTTATTTGCAGAATCACTTTTTGGACACCCTCATTCTTTTTATCAAATGTTCGTTTAATTTTTATAGTCAGTAAAAAAGTAAATCGTAAAACCAATTCGGAGTAACAAATCTTCTGACCACTGACTACTATCTAACGATCTAATATTACACTATGAAAATCTGTATTCTTGGAGCAGGAAAAATGGGTACCTGGTTAACCGATGCCCTTTGTCTCGATCACGAAGTAGCTATTTTTGACCGTGATATGAGCAAGCTTCGCTATGTATTTAATACACAAAGGCTCACTAAATTTGAGGAGATCACCGAGTTTGCTCCTGAGATTCTGATTAATGCCGTAACACTAAAATATACTTTACCTGCTTTTGAAGAAGTATTGCCTTTTGTACCCAAAAATTGCATACTATCAGATATTTCATCAGTAAAAACAGGCTTACAGGAATTTTACGAAAAAAGTGGTTACCGCTATGTTTCCACTCACCCAATGTTTGGTCCTACTTTTGCCAACCTGAAGGATTTAGGCATGCATCATGCGATCATCATTACTCAAGGCGATCATTTGGGCAAAACCTTCTTTAAAGACTTCTTCAGCTCACTGAATCTGAACATTCATGAATATAGTTTCGATGGACATGACGAAACCATTGCTTACTCACTGTCCATTCCGTTTGCTTCTTCGCTGGTATTCGGTGCCTGCATGAAACATCAGAAAGCTCCCGGAACAACTTTCAGCAAGCACATGAATATTGCCAAAGGCTTGATGTCGGAAGAAGACTACCTGCTGACTGAAATTCTTTTTAATCCATACACCTATCAACAGGTTGAGAATATTCGCTATCAGTTAAAACATCTTTTGGGATTAATTGAAAAGAAAGATACAGAAGGGTTACAGGATTTTCTGAACATGGTACGTAAGAATATTGAATAACACACACAACTGGCCTTACCTTTCAAACTTAAAACCCGATTTGCGAAACATCAATTCGGGTTCATATACTTTTTGCTTAAAATATCCCATTGCTATCTAGAGGTGTCAGAATAAGTTCTCAAAGTAAAGAAATGCTATCTCAGGGTTACAAAATAACCCCTTCAATCATCAGAATAAGGCCTCGAAGTAAAGAAATGCTATCTTAAGATGACAAAATAAGCCCTCTAATCGATAAAATGCTATCTCAACATAGCAAAATAAGTACTTTATCCTTCTAAAAAACATCTGCTTCTCTCCTAATGACATATGTGTTGATAACTTAGACTCGTTGCAGTGAATAACTCTTTGCGTTTTACTCAACGGGTTAAATTATAATTCTCTGAGCGCGGCATGGAATGCCCAACAAGAAAAGTCGTTTTTGGGCGAAGTGCCCATTTTATATTTTCTAAAGTCAGAATCAATGGTATGCAACCAGTGGCAGGTATAGCTAAGCAATCATTCAGCAAATTTTATTTAACCACAAATTACGCTGATTTCACGAATCTGATTTTTATGGTATGCATAATAGCTAAAAGCTGATAAAAGATACGTAGAAGAATGACTGTAGTAATCGTAAGCTTTAACTCACAGTTGGCAGTTAAGCTGCACATCTGGCGCACACAAAAAGCAGTATTACCTCATAACCCTATTGCCACGGTTTGATATCCTACTCATCTCTCCCATTCAACAGAAACATTGTGATGAGAAACGCTCATACTCTTCCATTTACTCAAAAACGAAAGCAAAAAAGTAGATTTAAATGCACACTTTATGAAGCTGATCTAACGATACAACTTTTCGTAAATTTGTTTATAATATCACTATAAAACAGTAACAAACTATGTATTTTGTTTATTGCCACTCAGCTCACATCTGACAAAAAAACCTCATTTTCATCTATTATCAAACTGATATTTAGATATTTTACATCACTTCATAAACAATAATTATTTTGATATATAGAATATAATTACTAATATTAATTCATAATTATATTTTTTAACCATTAGCTAACTAAATATAACTATGAAAGAAATACAGTTAAATAAAATGGAAATGTTTAGTACTGTATTATCCTATTTGAATAATGCTAGTCCTAAATGGAGTACTATTCCGAGAATTGGTACTGTAAAAAATGAGTTTGAAGCACTGCTTGTTTCAATCAACCAAAAAAGCAAAGATCAAGACAAGGCTAAAACCTACCTGGGGATGGAAAAATATCAGCTGAAACGCCTTATAGCCGAAAAAGCGGATATTCTTAATGATCAGGTGGAGGCTTTTGCTCTGTTGGAAGACAAACAAGATCTGGCTGCACGTATGAATCAATCAAAATCGGATTTGTATAAATTAAAAAACATAGCCTTTATTGATAAGGTAAGTGAAATTTTAGAGGAAACAGCGAATCATATAGAACTTTTAAGTACCGATTTTGGTGTAACAACAGAGCAGGTAAGTGATTTAGACGGAGACCTGGATAATTTTAAGGGATTAAACGGATTACCCCGCAAATACCAGATTGATTCGGTGATAGCCACCAAAGATCTGGAAGATTTATTTGCTGAGGCCAGTGCCCTGCTTAACGACAAACTGGATAAACTGATGAAGATATTTAAACATCGCGATGCCAGTTTTTACAATGGTTATCTGGCCGCCCGAACAATCGTAAACAACTAATTTTTTTTACATAGTTGCAATTAATATGCTTTTTAAGCTGTCGGGACTTAGAAAGCATATTTTTTGGTTTTTGGTTGGCCAATGAATTGATAATAATGTTAAATGAAAATTTTAAAAAATGAATGACTAACTTAAGAGCACAAAGGCAACCATGAAAATAAACATAATATCATATCCGCTTTACAACCCTATACGGCATGTATAGCGGAATAAAAACATGGATAAATTAAAAATAACAGTAATACTCCGTTTATTGGAGAGTTGTACACAATGCTGCGCATAGCACAGATAACCAATATGATAACACATGATTGTAAATCTTAAATGTGGAGAGTGTAAGCTGGTTTTTCCAGCA
>NZ_JBNGOX010000085.1:0-2847 GCF_050589785.1 Carboxylicivirga caseinilyticus
TTGACATATTGGCAACAACCAAAACCATATACACCAACTATGGTGTGTGTAAAAGAAAGTAGACAAGGGCGTACGGGGGATGCCTAGGCTCTCAGAGGCGATGAAAGACGTGATAAGCTGCGATAAGCTGTGGGGAAGTGCAAATAACTATTGATCCGCAGATTTCTGAATGGGACAACCCAGTATATTGAAGATATACTATCCGCAAGGAGGCAAACCCGGGGAACTGAAACATCTAAGTACCCGGAGGAAGAGAAAACAAAAGTGATTCCGTAAGTAGTGGCGAGCGAACGCGGATTAGCCCAAACCAATGATGTTCAGGCATTGTTGGGGTTGTAGGACTTGCATAATCAATTAAAACAGAAGTAGAATGCTTTGGAAAGAGCAACCAGAGACGGTGATAGTCCGGTATACGTAATGTTTTAAGCGAGGCGAGTATCCTGAGTAGCGCGGGACACGAGAAATCCTGTGTGAATCTGGCGGGACCATCCGCTAAGGCTAAATACTCCTGAGAGACCGATAGTGAACCAGTACCGTGAGGGAAAGGTGAAAAGCACCCCGAACAGGGGAGTGAAAAAGTACCTGAAACCGTGCGCCTACAAGCGGTTGGAGCAGATTTATTCTGTGACAGCGTGCCTTTTGCATAATGAGCCTACGAGTTACTTCTCACTGGCAAGGTTAAGACTTTAAGAGTCGGAGCCGAAGCGAAAGCGAGTCTTAATAGGGCGACATAGTCAGTGGGAGTAGACGCGAAACCGTGTGATCTACCCATGATCAGGTTGAAGCTGTGGTAACACACAGTGGAGGACCGAACCAGTTGACGTTGAAAAGTCTTTGGATGAATTGTGGGTAGGGGTGAAAGGCCAATCAAACTCGGAAATAGCTCGTACTCCCCGAAATGCATTTAGGTGCAGCCTTATATTAGTTTTGCAGAGGTAGAGCTACTGATAGGACGCGAGGGTTTCACCGCCTATCAACTCCTGACAAACTCCGAATGCTGCAAAATGATTTATAGGAGTGAGGGCATGGGTGCTAAGGTCCATGTCCGAAAGGGAAAGAACCCGGACCATCAGCTAAGGTCCCCAAATGTATGTTAAGTTGACCAAACGCGGTGCTGCTGCTTAGACAGCTAGGATGTTGGCTTGGAAGCAGCCATTCATTTAAAGAGTGCGTAACAGCTCACTAGTCGAGCGGCGGTGCATGGATAATAATCGGGCATAAACATACTACCGAAGCTATGGATTGAACATTAGTTCAGTGGTAGGGGAGCATTCCAGACTGGGTTGAAGCTGAAGACGTGAGTCACAGTGGACTGTCTGGAAAAGCAAATGTAGGCATAAGTAACGATAATGGGGGTGAGAAACCTCCACGCCGAAAGACCAAGGTTTCCTGATCAACGCTAATCGGATCAGGGTTAGTCGGGACCTAACGCGAACCCGAAAGGGGTAGTGGATGGCAAACAGGTTAATATTCCTGTACCTGCTATACAATAAAAGTGACGCATTGGTGAGGTATGCACGTACTGACGGAATAGTACGTTGAGCCTAGACTCCGGTCGAAGCGAGCATAAGCAGCCGGTGCCGAGAAAAGCGAGTATAGCGGCTCGTACCGTAAACGGACACACGTAGTTGGGTTGAGTATACTAAGGCGCTCGAGTGATTCATGGCTAAGGAACTAGGCAAATTAGCCCCGTAACTTCGGGAGAAGGGGCGCCATCAGCAATGGTGGCCGCAGAGAAATGGCCCAGGCGACTGTTTATCAAAAACACATGGCTTTGCAAAATCGAAAGATGAAGTATAAGGCCTGACACCTGCCCGGTGCTGGAAGGTTAAGAGGAGGGGTTAGCTTCGGCGAAGCTCTGAATTGAAGCCCCAGTAAACGGCGGCCGTAACTATAACGGTCCTAAGGTAGCGAAATTCCTTGTCGGGTAAGTTCCGACCTGCACGAATGGTGCAACGATCTGGGCACTGTCTCAGCCATGAGCTCGGTGAAATTGTAGTTCCGGTGAAGATGCCGGATACCCGCAACGGGACGGAAAGACCCCGTGAACCTTTACTGCAGCTTAACGTTGGTTCTGGGTAAGTAATGTGTAGGATAGGTCGGAGACTATGAAGCGGATTCGCCAGGATTCGTGGAGTCACCCTTGAAATACGACCCTTTGCTTATCTGGGGCCTAACTCAGCAATGAGGACACCGTTTGGTGGGTAGTTTGACTGGGGTGGTCGCCTCCAAAAGAGTAACGGAGGCTTTCAAAGGTGCGCTCAAGACGATTGGTAACCGTCTGCAGAGTGTAATGGTATAAGCGCGCTTGACTGTGAGACCGACAAGTCGATCAGGTAGGAAACTAGGACATAGTGATCCGGTGGTTCCGTATGGAAGGGCCATCGCTCAAAGGATAAAAGGTACTCCGGGGATAACAGGCTGATCGCTCCCAAGAGCTCATATCGACGGAGCGGTTTGGCACCTCGATGTCGGCTCGTCACATCCTGGGGCTGGAGAAGGTCCCAAGGGTTGGGCTGTTCGCCCATTAAAGTGGCACGCGAGCTGGGTTCAGAACGTCGTGAGACAGTTCGGTCCCTATCTGTTGTGGGCGTAGGAAATTTGAGGAGACCTGACGTTAGTACGAGAGGACCGCGTTGGACATACCGCTGGTGTACCAGTTGTTCCGCCAGGAGCATAGCTGGGTAGCTAAGTGTGGAAGGGATAAGTGCTGAAAGCATCTAAGCACGAAGCCTGCTCCAAGATGAGATTTCCCTTAAGGGACGTTAGAGACGATGACGTTGATAGGCTGTAGGTGTAAGTGTGGTAACATACGTAGCCGAGCAGTACTAATTGCCCGAGACTTTC
>NZ_JBNGOX010000086.1:0-2729 GCF_050589785.1 Carboxylicivirga caseinilyticus
CCCTTTTAGGGGAGGTTTGGTGGGGTATAATGAAAGTAAAGTTACAATTTGAAAGATTCCTTATTTGCAGAATCACTTTTTGGACACCCTCTTTATGCATTCTATAATTTATACGGTTAAAAATGTTAGCGTAAATTAATTGTATCTCATGATTTGATTGCAGATTATTGCGTAACCATAAACATCTCTATTCGTACAAATGGGGATAATGAAACAATTAAGCTAAATTTAACTGAAGATGATTTAGTTGCTTATAATGGATCCGGCTTTGGTGGTGGAGTATCAGAAAGTATTACAAATACGACACCAATAGATGTAGATGTTACTAAATTCTATTTTGCTGTAGAGCCATCAAACTACAATCCAATAGATCAGGTATTATTAACTACACCTGAGGTTTGGGCTGTCGATGCAAATAATAATCTTGATATGGATTATCAGGGAGCGGTTACTTTAACGAATGATCTTGGATTGTCTTCTTCAGGTAATGTTGATAGTAATACCAGTAAAAATGGAGTGGCAGTATTTCCATCCTATACTTATTCCGCAGCCGGAGGTCCTGTTGTAATAACTGCATCTGATGGAACTTATGAGGGAAAGTATCAGCCAGTCTATTTCTCAAGTTATTGTACACCTGTAATGGCAAGTAATAGTAACTATATCTCAATGGTCTATTTAGGGGATATTAATAATTATACCGGAGCAGATGGGACAAGTGTTAATTTTTATCTGGATCAATCTATAAATCTTACCCGAGAGGTAAGTTATAACCTGTCTGTTGCAATAAATGCTTCTGCAGGGGCAATTTTAAAAGTATGGATTGACTGGGATCAAAATGGTCTTCTTGAAGATGGAACATTTACTGAAGAATATACTTTAGGAACTGCTGCCGGTGGATCTGAAATAATGCCGATAACTATTGCTGTGCCACCAACAGCTTCGATTGGTGGTACAACTATGAGGGTGATGTTAAGTTCAAATTCATTATTAACGTCTTGTGATCCTGATGCAACAGATGATAATGCTGATGGAGAGACTGAAGATTATACGGTAAATATTACAAATAATCAATGGTTAGGCTTAACTCCTACCTGGGATGTAACAACTAACTGGAGTAGTGGCGCTGCGCCAACATCCGGACAAGATGTTACAATTGCGGCTGATATTGAAGGTAGTTTTTATCCAATTGTTACTTCAAATGTAACATTAGGAGATTTAGATGTTCAAACAGGAGCTCGAATGACTATTAATGAAGGGGTTCAGGTTTCAGTAGATCAACTTACTAATGATGGAACAATGATTTTAAAGAGCCGATACGATAATTTGTCGTCTTTTATATCTACATCTGAATCAGGTATTGGTGAAGTTCAAACAGTTATGTATTATCCATCGCGTAGATATTGGTATACTGGTCATGCTGTTGATGGAGCAACCAGTGCTGATTATGATGCTGCTAATACGGATTATTCTTATGTATACAGATATAACGGTGGTTGGGTTAATATTGGTAATAATAGTACATCTTTTACAGATCCAATGGAAGGCTACGCTGTTATATTTAAGAATTCGTCAACTATTAGTCATCAAGGTTCTATCCATGGAGGAGATTATTCAAGGAGTTTAAATGCAGGATGGAATCTTGTTGCAAATCCTTATCCGTCTTATGTTGATTTAGATTTGGAAAGAACTGAAACAGGTGTTCATTGGGATTTTACAAATATCCAAAGAACTGTTTATATACGTACTACTGTTGGTACTGAAAGAGTATTAGCAACTTACCCAATTGATGCTCCTGAAACTTCAACGAATAATGCGTCTCAGTATATTGCTCCAATGCAGTCTTTTTGGGTAAGTGCATCATCGGGAGCAACAATAGGAGTAAATGCTACAGCCAGAACACATAGTACGGGAACTCTTAAGTCTGCCTCTGTAACCAGTGAGCAGGTTTTAAAAGTAGCATTGGAAAATAAATATACAAGAGATGAGTTAGTATTTGCTTTTACTGCAGATGGTAGTTATAATAAAGTTGATAAAGATGCTCTTAAAAGATTTGAGACTAATAATCGTATTCCTTATTTATTCACAAAGAAGGAAGAACAAGATCTTGTTATAGGTTATTATCCTGAAATTATTGGTTCTAATTCAATTCAATTGTATAATTCAGTTGGAGAAGACGGTTCTGGTGAAACAATTTTTAAGGCATTAAATATTGAGCAGTTTGATTCAAATACTGAAGTTTTGCTCGAGGATGTATTAACTGGTGAAATAATTAATTTAAGACAAACTTCAGAGTATAGTTTTGTTAATAATGCATCAGCTGATGAATCAAGGTTTGTTCTGTACTTTAATAAAGTTGCTACATCTGAAGATGATGTTATAAGTGTTATTGAGCCTGATGTTAAGGTGATTAATAAAAATAATCTTGTAATTAATTGCCAGTGGACTGATACTAAAACCTTGACCATTTATTCTGTTGATGGAAGGGTTATTTATACTGATACTTTTAAAGGAGACTATTATAATTCAGTAATTAATGTTGAAAATGGAATTTATATTATTGAATTATCCAGTGGTATAAATACGTATCAGGAAAAAGTTAAGATAGGTAAGTAATTTTATTGTGAAAGATAAGAGGAGGGTGTCCAAAAACTAAACATCAAAACAACGTTAGTTTCAATTTGTAATAAAATATCATTTTATGTCACCCCTAAATCCCCTGAAGGGGACTT
>NZ_JBNGOX010000087.1:0-2600 GCF_050589785.1 Carboxylicivirga caseinilyticus
GTAAGCATCCGGTAAACTCCGCCTAAAATATCCCCATGTCAGTTTTTATTTTTCGGAAAACTAAAAACGAACGACATGCTAAACGCTAAGAAATTCCGGAAGATCTACGATGACTTCCTGGAATCAGGATTAACAGTGACTGATTTTTGCAGCAATCAGGGACTTACACAAAACAAATTCTTCTATTGGCAGAATAAACTAAAAGCGCAATTACCACCTAAGAAGGGTTTTGTTCCGATTGTGCTTAAAAGCGAAGAAGCTTCCGATAGCTTTCCGATGCCAGCACAGAATCAGATCCTGCAGCCGTCAAATCCTGTTTTACCGTCAGCAAACGAAACGCAGTCATGCGAAATAAATTTTCCCAATGGCGTAAGCGTTAAACTCACCGGTTGTACCGACCTGGAATTAATCCGTTCATTGATCCTTTTAAATACCCGTGACCATGTTTAGTCTGACCGCATCAATGAATTATTACCTGTATGCCTACCCGACTGACATGAGGCGAAGTTTTTATACCCTGAGCGGGATGGTGACCAATCAAATGGGGCGTAATGTACAGGACGGAGATGTATTCATTTTTATTAACCGGGCATGTACAAGCATGAAAATCCTGCACATGGAATTTGGAGGACTCGTCATCTATCACCTGAGGCTTGAATCCGGGAATATTACCTTGCCACTTCTTGATGAAGACACCAATACTTTCCAGATAAATTGGCAGGATTTGATGACCATGGTACAAGGTAATTCCTCGGGTAAAAAAGCCAATAAAAAAAGATGGCAAAAACCTCTGAAATAGCCGCTTTTATTGGGGTTTAGATTTTATAGACACGTTGATTTTTAGTATATTTGAGCTATCAAAATCACCGATAAATGACAGGCGAACAGGAGGCATTTTTACAACAAATCCTGGAAGAGCGAGACAGGCTTTTTCGGGAGAATTCAAAGCTCAGAGGGCAGGTTGCCGGCTACGAGAACTTTGAAGCTGAAAAAGCCTCTTTAAATGCTCAAATAAGCGAAAAAGACCAGGTCATTGATAAGCTAAAGCAACAGGTGGAAACCCTTCAGCGCAAGATATGGGGAAAATCCAGTGAGCGATTCATTAACCCGGATCCACTACAAAGACGCCTTGATTTTGACGGGCTGGAACTACTTCCGGAGGAAAAAGAACTGGCCGTGACCGCTAAAAAAGAAATCGACCAGTTTAAGAAAAAGCCATCAACGGAAAAAACTAAAAAGAAACCTGTTCGCAAACCACTGCCGGAGAACCTCCCAAGAGAGGACCACCACATTTACCCTGAAAACATTGATACTGAAAATTGTGTCGAGTTACAACCGGAAATTACAGAGATTCTGGAGAAAGAGCCTGCCAGATTTTATGTCCGCAGGATTATCCGCCATAAATATGCACTGAAAAACCAGGTGTCAGACGAGCAGCCTTCTGTTATCACTGCAGAAATGCCTGCTCTGCCAATTGCTAAAAGCTACGCAGGGGCAACTATACTGGCAGATATCACAATTGATAAGTACGTGAATCATCTTCCGTTTTATCGTCAGGTGCAGATGTTTAAGCAACAGGAAATCTCCATTCCTCCATCCACGATCAATGACTGGAATCAGGAGGTGGCTGATCTGATGCGCCCTGCCTATTACAGGCTCAAAGAATTGATTTTGGAAACGGATTACATCCAAAGTGATGAGACAACCATACCGATCATTAATAACGAAAAGCATAAAACGGTAAAAGGTTACATCTGGATGCTAAGAGCTGTCATTCCAAAGCTTGTTCTTTTTCATTATGATCAGGGTTCCAGAGCACAAAAAGTAGCGCTGCAATTATTTAAAGATTACCAGGGAGCCATACAGACAGATGGCTATGCTGTTTATGATATTTACGAAAATAAGAAAGGAGTTCTGCCCATTGGGTGCTGGGCGCATGCACGCCGCAAGTTTGAAGAGGCTTTAAAAGAAGATGAAGCCCGGGCTTCCTATGCACTGGAGCAAATAGGCCTGTTGTACGATGTCGAGCGGCAGGCTGATCAGGAGGATTTATCCTATGAGCAGCGTGCTGACCTAAGAACTCGTCTGGCTTACCCAATAATGGTTGTTTTTGAAAAATGGTTGTCACAAGAATATCCAAAAGTATTACCCAAAGGGCGCATCGGTAAAGCAATCAAGTATACTTATAATATTTTCAACAAGCTATCCCGGTATCACCTGGATGGCCGGTACAATATCGACAATAATCAGGCGGAAAATAGCATTCGCCCTATCGCTCTGGGTAGAAAAAACTGGTTATTCTGTGGCAATCACGATGCAGCAGAGAATGCAGCGATTTTTTACTCCATGTTAGGCTGCTGCAAGAATCATGATATCAACTTCCGGGATTGGATGATATTCTTCCTGGAAAACGTTCACAAATACGATCGGGATTACAGCAAGGATCTTGCTGAACTTCTACCTCATAATTATAAAAAGCAAATCAACAGAAAGGACTAAGTCGCTTCAAAGGACTTTCAAATTACTCCGAATGTTTTCAAATTAATTTGAAAGTTTTGCTGGTTTTCATCAAACCAACATGGACTTTACCGGATGCTTAC
>NZ_JBNGOX010000088.1:0-2599 GCF_050589785.1 Carboxylicivirga caseinilyticus
GTTAAGCCCTGCAGCGCCGATGGTACTGCGTAGAAGTGGGAGAGTAGGTCGCCGCCCTTTTTTGGAAGAAACCCGTTGTTCAATCAGAGCAACGGTTTTTTTGCGTTTAACGGTTTATGAAGTTTATCGTTTACTTTTAAAAAAACGTTGAATGATTTCTTTGCATTCTTCCTCCATAATTCCACTTGTGATTTCTGTTTTCGGATGAATTAAAGATGGGGTGCAGCGTTCATAGCCTCTTTTTTCATCGCTGGCGCCATAAACCAATCTTTTTAACTGTGCCCAGTTTAAGGCTCCTGCGCACATTGTACACGGCTCTAGTGTTACATAAAGGGTACATTGATTTAAATACTTTCCACCTAAAAACTCAGATGCTGATGTGATTGCAAGCATTTCTGCATGTGCTGTAACATCATTAAGCGTTTCTGTTAGGTTATGTGACCTGGATATTATCTGACCTTGACAAACAACAACAGCTCCAACAGGTACTTCATTTTTTTGAAATGCTTTTTCTGCTTCTATAAAAGCTTGTTTCATAAAGTATTGGTCAGAAAAATTTATTTGATCCATTTTTATTATTAATCCTTTGGTTTGCTATTATATAATTCCTTTTTTTCTTACTATTTTCGCAAAGTTAAATTTAAACGCGATAAATACTGTATTCAATAATACATTTACAGTAGTAAACAAGGAATTGCAATGTATAGAACACATACCTGTGGTGAATTAAGAATGGATCACCTAAACCTGTCTGTAACTTTAAGTGGATGGGTTCAAAAAGTACGTAACTTAGGAGGAATGACCTTTATCGACTTGCGCGATAGATATGGTATTACTCAATTGGTTTTCAATGAGCAGTCACATAAAGAATTGTGTGATCAAGCCAATGAGTTAGGTAGAGAATTTGTTATTCAGGTTAAGGGAACAGTTGCTGAGCGTAGCAGTAAGAATTCAAAAATTGCTACAGGAGATATTGAAATTTTGGTTGAACAACTAATTATTCTTAACGCTTCGGAATTACCTCCTTTTACAATAGAGGATGATACTGATGGTGGAGATGAATTAAGAATGAAATATCGTTACCTTGATTTACGAAGAGCTCCGGTAAGAGATAACCTTGTTTTACGTCATAAAATGGGTTTTGAGGTTCGTAATTATCTTAATTCACAAAATTTTATTGAAACAGAAACCCCTGTTTTAATTAAATCAACTCCTGAAGGTGCCAGAGACTTTGTGGTTCCTTCGCGTATGAATGAAGGACAATTTTATGCGTTGCCTCAATCACCTCAGGTGTTTAAACAATTATTAATGGTGGGTGGTTTTGATCGATATTTCCAAATCGTAAAATGTTTCCGCGATGAAGATTTACGTGCCGACCGTCAGCCTGAATTTACGCAGATAGACTGTGAAATGTCATATGTTGAACAAAATGACATACTAAATACATTTGAAGGGATGACAAAACATCTTTTTAAAACAATTAAAGGAGTAGATCTGGATTACGATTTTCCAAGATTATCGTATGCTGATGCCATGAAGTATTATGGATCAGATAAACCGGATACTCGTTTTGATATGAAATTTGTTGATATTACTGATTCGGTGAAAGAATCAGAATTCAAATTGTTTAGTTCTGCTGAATATGTGGGTGGTATCTGTGCAAATGGATGTGCTGATTATACACGTAAACAGCTTGATCAATTGACAGATTTCGTGAAAAAACCTCAGATTGGAGCTGGCGGCTTAATATATATAAAATACAATGCTGATGGTTCTGTAAAATCATCAATAGATAAGTTTTATACCGAGGACCAATTACAATCATTAGGAGAGCAATTTGGGGCTAAACCGGGAGATTTAGTATTAATTCTAGCAGGTTCAACCAATAAAACTTTAAATGCTCTTTGTGAGTTACGCTTAGAAATGGGAACCCGTTTAGGTTTGAGAGATAGAAATACATTTTCTCCTCTTTGGGTTGTTGATTTCCCGTTATTGGAATGGGATGAAGATACCAATCGTTTTTATGCAATGCATCACCCATTTACTTCTCCAAAAGTAGAAGATTTGGCTCTGTTGGATACAGATCCAAAGAATGTGAGAGCTAATGCTTATGACTTGGTGATTAATGGTATTGAGATTGGTGGAGGATCAATTCGTATCTTTAATGATGAGTTGCAGCATAAGATGTTTAAGATATTAGGTTTTTCTGAAGAAGATGCTGAAGCTCAATTTGGATTCCTAATGAATGCCTTTAAATATGGAGCTCCTCCTCATGGTGGTGTTGCCTTTGGTTTTGATCGTTTAGTTGCCTTGTTTGCAGGAATTGATTCTATTCGCGATGTTATTGCATTTCCTAAAAATAACTCTGGTAGAGATGTGATGATTGATTCGCCATCGCCTATCAGTAAAGAGCAATTGGAGGAATTAAATATTGCATTAACAAAGAAAGAGAAGTAAAAAGTTATTTACATTATATAAAAAATCCGCAAGATGTATCTTGCGGATTTTTTTAGGGATATTCAGAAGTTGATTTATTTCTTTGATAATTAAGTAATTATCACTATCTTAAAAGTGTAACAAAACCCCGAAAACAGGCACT
>NZ_JBNGOX010000089.1:0-2576 GCF_050589785.1 Carboxylicivirga caseinilyticus
TGGCTATTTCGGAGTGACCATGCCACCATTATCGGTCAAACTGTGCCACTTTGAGAGAAGTTGCAATGATAGTAATTTTTTACTCAGTTTTTAAAATTCCTTTTCTCAAGGACTCACCTTTTAAGTCAATCCTGTGCGAAGAGTTAACAATCCGGTCAAGGATTGCATCAGCTATGGTTCCTTCCCCGATTATATCATACCAGACAGATACTGGGATTTGGGACGATACAATAGTGGATACCTGATTATATCGGTCATCAATAATATCCATAAGAGCCTCTCTGGCCTGATTATCGAAAGCCTGTAAGCCAAAGTCATCCAATATCAAAACGTCTGCCTTTGTAAGTTTTTTTAGTTCCTTCAGATAAGTACCATCGACTTTAGCCAGTTTAAGTCTAGTAAACAAACGAGCAGTTATTGTGTATATAACCTTTTTACCGTTGATGCATGCCTGATTACCTAAAGCCTGAGCCAGGTAGCTTTTTCCAACACCTGAAGCACCGGTGATAATCACATTCTCTTTCTTTTTTAGGAAGTCGAGAGTTGCCAGACGAGTAAACATGTTCTTATCCAGATTACGCTGATGAGCATAATTAACATCAGCAACCGTGGCACTCTGTCGGAAGGAAGCCTGTTTGAGCAAGCGTTCAATCTTCTGATTATGTCGCTGTTCCCATTCATGATCGGTTAACAAAGCCAGGTATTCATCGGGTGTTACACCGTTAAGCTGGTTGTTTTTAATGTTTTGCAGATGCATGCCAGCCATGGCGCCAAGGCGCATTTGCTTGAGTTTTTCAATTGTTTGATTGTTATTCATATGATATAATTTAATGATAGTTAGCTGCTCCTCTGAGATTGTTGTGATTAGGGATATGTGATTTAAACAGATTGGTTTGCCGATTATCATGTTCCATCTTATCGATGTTATTTTTGAGCATGTTTTTAAGGCGGTGATAAGAGAAGGTACCTGCTTCAATAGCTATTCTGCAGACATCGTTTAATCGCTCAGAACCGTAGACACGATGAAGCTGAATGATGCCCATAGAGCGTTTGTAAGCTGTTTCGGGATAATCACCTTGAGACAACACACCTTCAATAAACTCCAGTACATGATTGCCATGTTTGGCTGCTTTTTGTTTAAAGTAATCTGGACTCCACTCAGAGTAGGCTTGATGAGAACTACTCAAATGGTTCTTGTTGGTAATGTAAAATCCTTTGGTCGGGTTGCGTTTATGAATGGCGATACGTTCATGATTGTAATAGACTTCAACCGTTGATCGTGTGTAATGAATCTGTGTGGTTTTACCAATGTAACGATAAGGAACGCTGTAATAACTCTCATCCGGAGAGAAATACACGTAACCCATCTTCTGGACTTTAGCTCGTTTATAGTCCTTAAGTTCATAGGGGCAATCCGGCAATGGTTTTAGGTAGCCACGTTCAACGGATTGAAACAGCTCTTTACGGCTATGGTCTTTGCGTTGAAACAACAGGTCATTATAATGCTCAAGAAGTTTCCATATCTCGTTATTCAGGTCTTCCAGTGAGAAGAAGGTCATCTCGCGAAGAGGATAATAGATGCGTTGGTAGGTCAGCTGAACCGCATTTTCCACCAGCGCCTTATCCTGAGGCGCATAGGTGCGTGTTGGATTGACAGCACAGTTATAATGCCGGGCAAAATCCTTGAGCGAACGATTAACAACCGGTTCGTATTTACTCGCTCTTGATACAGCCGATTTAAGATTATCAGATACAATGGCTTTAGGAACGCCACCATAAAAGCTTAATGCATTACTCAAGCAGTGAATCAGCTCTTCACGTTTTTGACTGAAACTGGCTTCAATATAGGTATAATGGCTGTGAGGCAATATGCAGACGAACACTTCTACCGGAATCTGTTCTCCGGTCTCTCTGTCAACAATGTAAAGATGCTTACCACAGTAATCAATATAGGCTTCTTTACCGGCTTCATGGTTAAGTTTCATTGAACCCTTTTCCTTGCGATATTTACGCCGATAGTGCTCCATAAACTGGGTATAACTATAAGGTTTTTGAGCCTGCTCTTTATACTCGTGATAATGGAACTGAAAAGTAAAGCCGGGATGATGAACGCATTGATTAATACGCTCAAGAAAGGTCATAAGTTCATCGTATCGATCATTGTTAATGGTAGTATAGGACGTGAATAACTCCCTTAATACGGAGACATCCATGATCAGAAGTTCTTTTGGAGTGTAATCACAAGCCTTAATCAGCTTGATATAATGGTTAACAGTATTGCGTGAGATAGCCAGTGTAAGGCCTATCTCGCGATTACTTAGTCCATCAATATGAAGTGTAATTATTTGTTTTATATCCATTGGATCAAGTGTATTGGCCATATCGTGTGTATATTTTTTTACGCGATATAGCAGGTTTTACTTGATCTCTCAAAATGGCACAAATCAAACCGTGATGTGTGGCACAAATCGAACCGTTAAAGCATCAGTTCATGACCAAAAGTGGCACAGTTTGAACCGAAATCACTGGCACAGATCAGGCCGATAATGCTGGCACAAAACGATCCGAAATATCCA
>NZ_JBNGOX010000090.1:0-2492 GCF_050589785.1 Carboxylicivirga caseinilyticus
CTTATCAATCCCCATAGTCAGCTATTTCTACCCGGTTGTCGGCAACACGCGCGCTCAGCCTTTGGTTTGCAACCAGGCAGAACGCTTAGTTGTTAGGCTTTGTTTTTTATTTATACCTATATCTTGTTGTGTTTTTGTCTCCAATTTTCTCAATTATTTTATTGTCTACAGCAAACCTCAAATCTCTGCTAGCAGTAGCTGAAGATATTTCTCTAAAATTTTTTAAATATTCCTTACGAGTAAAAAAGTCGTTCTTTATGATTGATTTAAAGACATCTAACCTGTCTGCGTTTGTTAAGCTCACATTTTGAATATTTAGTAAATCCTCTAGTGATTCAAGTATTATATTAAGCATGAACTCAATAAATACTGTTGATTCTCCACTGTTATCAGACTTTCCAAGCGATTCATAATATTGTTCTTGTTGTTCTTTAATTAAAGACTCTATTGGAAGATATTCAAATACGGGATAAGCATCCTTTAAAATCAACGTCTGCCATAACCTTCCCATTCTTCCATTTCCGTCTATGAAAGGATGAATAAATTCCATCTCATAATGAAATACACAACTTTTGATTAAAACTAAGTCATCGTCATTTTTTACATAGTCAAATAGGTCAAGCATTAAAGGCCTAAGCATAGCACTAGAAGGAGCAACATGAGAAACTTCGTCTCCTTTAACAATTCCAACCGATTTATTTCTGAGTTTACCTGCTGAGTCTATAAGACCATTCATTAGAATACCATGCGCTTCACAAAATGAATCAAAACTATATGGATTCAATTTGTCAATGTATTCATAAACTTCGATGGCATTTTTTACTTCTAGAATATCTTTTTTTGGACCAACTACACGTTTGTTCTCCACAATTGCAGTAATTTGCTCAATTGTCAAAGTATTTCCTTCAATTTCAAGAGATGAGTGGATTGTCTTAATCCTATTTTTCTTTCTTAATTCAGTTGGTGGCTTACTTAAATGAGCTGAGTTAACTTCTCCAATCTTTTCTGAGATCGTAGCAACTAATTTTAATATCTTGCCTGTTATACTATATGGTGGTTTCATAATGTGTTCTTTATGATAGTATCATTTGATAGTATCAAAGATAACTAATTTGAAACTTTCAGCAAGTTTTAACAGTTTGGGTTCAAATAAAGCCTAACGTTTGCTAGACAAAGGCGTCAGGACGAGCAAGCCTAGCCATGCTTTATTTCAGCGGGTTAGCTGGCGTAATTATTGACTCTCAAAATCTTCATTCGAGATTTCCAGATTATAAATATTGGTCCCTGTTTTTACAAATCCTAAATGTCCTATGTCATTTCTATAACTCCAATTCTCACTTTTTAAATAATCCGATAGCAATTTGGAAGAATCAGTCGCAGTAATACTTAATGTATCAAACATCAACAAGAAATTGTCCTTTTCATCATGCGGATTACTACCCCAAACTTCAATCTCATATAATTGTATTTCGGTTCTGGGTAATACAGTCATTGAACTTGTTGTGTCATTGAAACCAAGTCCTTTATAATACACTTTCAACTCTTTATCTGATTTATTGTCTAGGTTATATTCATAACCAATTGCTGGGTCACAAGAAGTCAGAATAGTAATAAATAAGATAAAAGAAAGTCCCAATAAACTAATTGATTTACTCATTTTCAATATGGAATTCTTTTTCATTGAAAGTTTTTTTAGGACGACTCACAATAATTGCTAACGTTTGCTGGATGAAGTCGTGGCGCGTTAGTCGTGGTGTCGTGTCACCCGATAGGGGGACTAAGGTGTCAGGACGAGCCGACCGAGCCATGCTTTATTTCCAGCGTGTTAAGCGCAGGTTTTTATTAGCTTCTTCATTTCTTCAAATGGCTTTGTCCAATATTTTGTATTTTCTTGAGTCAATTCAATTGATACTTTATTTATTATGCCATTTTCCTTAATGAAGTCCATGTTGTCAATATTTCCGTATTTGTCCTTACAGTGATATTTAAAAATATTAACGAAATCATTTAGTCGACCAAGTACTTTTCTGTTATTGTTTGTTTTATAAAATTTTAGTTCTTGTCCGAAATGAATTTTTTCAAGAAAATTGTTACCATAGATTAACTCATCTCTATCCAATTGCTGTTTAAGTTTGGACTGAAATATTTCATCAATATTTTTTAAGTCTCCTTTTTTAAATTTTTCAATGAAGATTGTATAATGAGTCAAAGCATGTACAAAAATCAAACATTTCTTTCTGTCAAGAGTGAAAATATGAGCATTCCAATCATTGGCTTTTAGATCCTTATTGTCCACAGGAAGGATATTGTCTACAGAGCCAATAAATTCACCTAAGTTTTTAGTACAATAGATTCTTTTCATGATGCAATTTATGGTAATGCTGCGGATTTGCAAACTGTCAAGTCCTAAAATATGGCTACAGGTAAAACATGATATTACGCTATATTTTTAAAGACCGTATTAGGAGTTTTATATCCTAAAGATAGATGTA
>NZ_JBNGOX010000091.1:0-1977 GCF_050589785.1 Carboxylicivirga caseinilyticus
TGTTGCACTAAACCTAAAGGTAGCTAAAGTCCGTTGCCCTTGCTACCTTTATTTGTGTTAATAAAATATTGTATCATGAAAAAAAAGCTTTACCAGAATCGATGAAGCTCGTTCTTCATTACCTAAATTTAACGAATTATACATTAAACTGGAACGACATATTGCAATAACCGGCAAAAGCCTGAGTACCTTACAAAACTATGGTCGATGTCTGTCTACCATGGCATTACATTTTAACAGTTGTCCCACCGAACTCGAAGAGGATCAGGTGTTGGATTATTTACATTATTTAAAAAGCAAAAGTCGTACTCCATCCTCTTCTTATTTTAAGCATACGGTTTATGGTTTGCGATTAGCTTATAAATTATCAGGTGTTCCTTCCAAACAAATCTTCTTACCCAAATTAAAGCTTCCTAAGAAGTTACCTGTAGTCCTGAGTCAATCAGAAGTGAAACGTCTGATAAAAGCTGCTCCGTTACTAAAACATCAACTGATTATTGGACTATTATATGGTTGTGGTCTTCGACGTTTCGAATTGATCAACCTTCAAATTAGAGATGTTGATGTGGATCGACAAATGCTGTATATCCGTGAAGGGAAAGGTCGTAAAGACCGTTATGTACCTCTTGGCTGTTTACTGGTAAGAGGATTACAAAAATACCTTCAGGTAGAAAAGCCATATCTCTGGTTGTTCAACGGAAGAGGTCCTGACGGGAATCTGCAACAGTATTCTCCAACCGGAGTTCAATGGGCCATTCGTGAAGCAGCAAAAAAAGCCGGTATTCAAAAACGCGTAACCTCGCATGTTTTGCGACATACCTATGCCACTCATCTGCTAGAGATGGGCTTGGACATTATGACGCTGAAAGACCTGCTGGGCCATGTCGATATCAAAACCACTCTTGTTTACCTTCATGTGGCGCAACTGGATAAAGAGCGTGCCTTCTCTCCATTGGATCGACTCTACCATAAATCCAGATCATGAAGCCCCGGTATGAAGTGGCTGATGTTCTTCAATTAGAACACGACCACCTAGAGACACTTTGTTTCAACAGCTGGCAAGCTCGTGCCTTATATGCTTTATCTGTATGCCGAACCGCCCAGTTAGGTGGTCATATCGATCGTTGTGATCATCCCGATTGTCATGCTCTCCATTTAAGTTATAACAGCTGTCGTAATCGTCATTGCCCCAAATGTCAGGGACATAAACGAGAAGAATGGATACGCAAACGAGAATCGGACCTTTTGAATACTACTTACTTTCATTTGGTCTTTACTTTGCCTGATACACTGAATCGTTTGGCTCTGCATCAGCCTGCTTTACTTTATACACTACTATTTAAAGTAGTTTGGAGTGTAGTACAAAGCTTTGCTGCTGATCGTAAATGGCTGGGAGCCCAAACAGGTATGGTTACCATCCTGCATACCTGGGGACAAAACCTGAGTCTGCATCCTCATTTGCATTGTATTGTTCCGGGAGGAGGAATTTCCGCCCGACAAAAATGGAAATCGGTGCAAAGAACCAATAAGTTTCTGTTTCCGGTAAAAGCCTTAAGCAAAGTGTTCAGAGCTCGTATGATGCAGGCCCTGCGACAAAAAGTATCATTGAATCAGCAAGAGTCCAAACAACTGATGAGTCATCCATGGGTTGTGTATTGTAAACAGCCTTTCTTTGGCCCTTCGCAGGTAATTGAATATCTGGGACGTTACACTCATAAAACAGCTATTAGTAACCATCGGATCAAAAGTATAGATGAAAACACCATTACTTTTTCAGCTAAAGATTATCGACAAGGTGGTAAAAGATACTTACTAACGCTTACTCATTCTGAATTTATTCGTCGCTTTGCCTTGCATATCCTGCCTAAAGCTTTTGTTCGAATACGGCATTATGGAATATTATCTTCAGCTATCAAGCAAAAGGTGCGTGATGTAGTAGAACTACAAATCGGCAAAGCTCGGATTTCATTCAGGCCA
>NZ_JBNGOX010000092.1:0-1866 GCF_050589785.1 Carboxylicivirga caseinilyticus
AACGTTTCGTGGATGAAGCGTATGGAGGTTAATAGAGCTGATCTTCTCAAATTTCACTGAGCCAAATCTTTTATTTGTTTTATCTTTTCATTTAGAAAGCCAAATCAAAGATTTGGCGGTGTTGGATTGCCTGACAGAACTTCATACAATCACTGTCTCCATATGCTTTATTCCATTTTGTTGTACACTGTGCTTTATTGCTCCTTTTTATTACGAATTTATAAAAATAATGCTCATTTGATTTTAGCATGAACTGCTTTGAGTTCATATTCATGATTAAATATTTACCTGTTTTTTGGTGAAAAAGATTAAAATTCATCATGTTTAGTGTCAAAATAAGGTCGTAATCAACATTTTTTTGCGTTAGGGCATAACTTTCCCATGGAAGTTTATGCAGCATTATTTTTGAGCTTATTATGTCTTTTCTTCGGATTAAATCTGGTCATAAATATTCTGTGTCCTTCTTTTGTTTTAAAGACAGTGTACATATAAGTTTTTACAGTTTTACAATTGCTGCATAATCTGGGGTTTTCTGGTAATTCGTAATTATCAGAATTATTATCGGTTATTGCAGTATATGTTTCGGCATATAAACTTTTTAAAATGGCTTTAGTCCTAGCTGCATAAGCACCATAGTAACGAACTAATCTAAAATAAGGAATGGGTACATGTTGTAACAAACGAGGAAAGAAATCATTGTAATGTAAAGTAAGTTCTTTAATAATAGGTTTACCTTGATAATCAAGCTTTTTATAATTCTTGTATTTAAAACTGATGAATTCGCCTTCTATGCTTGTTATTTTATACTCACTGATGCAGGCCCTTTTAGAGTATCTTCCTATATATCGGATGACTTCTGTTGGAGTTTTAATTGCAGGTTCAAATTGTATTCGCCAGAGTTTATAGTTTACTTGTTTAATGAATCGCATAAACTCAATACGACATTTAAACTTATGATCTAGAGCCCTATGGTCAAATAATTCAATAAGTTTGTCCTCAAATTTGCAACGGAACTTTGTTTGAATAAACTCATAGTTAATATATTCTCCATTAATTTGTTTTACTTGATAATTGGAGTCAATACCTCCCCAAGATAAAATCATATGAATATGAGTATGCCAATCCTTCTTTTCTCCAAATGTGTGCAAAACACTAATAATACCAGGTTTTAATCTGTATTTCTGATACATCCAATCTTTAATTGATTCAGCAGCTGTCTGAAACAGTATATTCAGTAATACGTTTTTATTTGCTTTTATCAAATTATTTAAGTGGTGAGGTAATGTAAACACTACATGTCGATGGGGTATATCGAGCATTTGATTTTTCATTTTATCTGCCCAATCTATCGTATCTTTCCAACTACAGCTAGGACAAAAACGATTTTTACAACTGTGATACACATAACTTATTTCTCCACAACTTTGACATACATAATGATCTACTCCTAATTTTTCAGTTCTGCATGCTCGAATGGCAGCTACCGCTTTGTATTGTTCTGGCAGAATAAAGTGTTTAGGATTTTCTTTATAATTATCCCAGTGCAGATCAAAAAGTTGGGAGAGTTTAAATTGTTGCTGCTTCATACTTAACTACCATGAAGCATTAAGTTACAACCTTATTTTAAATAATCTCCAAAAAAGAATTGAGTCATTTGACTTTGTCCCATTTCAGTAAGTAGTTCTTTGTCAATGGCCTTGCATCTAGGGCATATTACCTTCTTTTCCCATACAATAGAACTTTTTTCATCTAAGGTTGGTGTTCCTACATCTGCTGGAAAAACCAGCTTACACTCTCCACATTTAAGATTTACAATCATGTGTTATCATATTGGTTATCTGTGCTATGCGCAGCATTGTGTACAAC
>NZ_JBNGOX010000093.1:0-1841 GCF_050589785.1 Carboxylicivirga caseinilyticus
TGCTCGTCCTGACACCTTAGTCTACCGTCTTAGTCCCCCTATCGGGTGACACGACACCACGACTAACGCGCCACGACTTCATCCAGCAAACGTTGGGCTTCATTAAAATACAGACGTAAAAAGGGTCAAATAATGAAAAAGATTTTAACTAGCCTTCAATTAATTAGAATCACATTTATTGGAATATTAATTGTCACTTCATGTAATGTAACTGTTAAATATGACAAGGAAAAATATTCGATCAATAAGAAATGTGATAAAATGATGCAGTTATTCAGTGAACGAAAAACCTCAGAATCAATTGAAGTTTTAAAAACTATTACGGAGGTCATTCCTTCAAATATTTGTGATAGCTTAAAAATTGAAGTTAAGAACCAATTTGATAATCTGACTCCGTCATATGGTAAAATTATAGGATGGGAATTCGCAAAGGAATATAGTTATGAGGACTATATTGTAAAACGCATCTATATTCTAAAATTTGAAAAATATTATTTGAAATTTGATTTTACAATATATAAAGGATCCAATGGATGGAAGGTTACTGAGTTCAATTATAGTAATGATCTTTTTGACCTAATTTATTAATAACGAAAGCCCAACACGCTGGCATAAAGCATGGCTCGGTCGGCTCGTCCTGACGCCTTTGTCTACTGTCCTGTCATCCCTATCGGGTGACACGACACCACGACTAACGCGCCACGACTTCATCCAGCAAACGTTAGTGGCAAGCAGGAATGGAGCATTGAATAATCAAAACAAATAAAAATGAAAGAAATATTATTAAAGGTCTTATTCGTTTTATCACTTCTCTCCACCTATTCTTGTGATTCGTTTTTGAATTATAGAGTTTATTCAAAAGAATTCACATATAACTATTTAAAGGAAGAATATCCTGATTTTTTAGAAATATATAAGTTTGATGATATTTATTTCCTATTTGATTACTATAATGATGGTTTATTTGAAATGAATTCAGATGATTATCCTAGAAATGAGATACATGTAATAGAAGCATCAACAAAAAAGCAAAAAATCCATATTACAGTGAATCAGAAAGCAATTGGAGGTCGAGTTGCGGCATTGGGACATATTCTTGCTAAAGATAGTATAGTATGTAATTTTGATAGCTTTAAAAATATATTGTTACATATGTATACCACAAAGGAAGAATATAATTGGGGTAGAATCTATGTAGGAAATGATTATGATTATAAAGATATCTTTAAAGGAAAAGTAGACCTCTATCTTATTTTTGATTCGGTGAATTTTACATATCCCATTCATTTTAAAGGTAATTCCTATCTGAGGACTGTATATGCAACTCCGCCTAAAGCTGGTAGTGGTGGATATATTTTAAAAAAAGGAGTATGTGATGTTGATATTAATCTTTTGTATGTTTCTGATAAATCAAAGGAGATTTTTACAGATATTACACAATCAAATCCAGATAAAAGAAAGTGGGGATGGTGGTCACTAATACTAATCATCCCAGGTATTGTTTTATTCATTTTATTATTGATACTTATACATGGGATTTTTGCCTTTATATTTATTGGAATTAAGTTTCTATTTTATAGAAAAACGGAAATTAGTTTCTTAAAGACTTTCCTTACTTATATGGATAATGCATGGGACATTACAGATATGATCAATATTTTCAGAAATTAATAAAGATTTGGAAAATTCCTTTTTAAGTTCTAGAACAATGTAATAATGAAATTTTGTAGATTAATGCCAGCCACTAATCGAGTAGCCAGCCCCACTAGCAAACGCTAGCAGGGAGAAGCTCTCACACCACCGCACGTACGGTTCTCGTATACGGCGGTTCTCTACATTAA
>NZ_JBNGOX010000094.1:0-1832 GCF_050589785.1 Carboxylicivirga caseinilyticus
TTCAATTCAAATCGTCACGCTATTAAAAATCGCTACAAGTACGACTAACAAAGAATTTCAAAGATCGTTTTTTAATCTTAATCGCCCACTAGTGTAATATTAAATTAGTTCAAGGAATAGATGAACCGTTAGATAAAACTGTTGCACAGACAATTAAATCTATGCCGAATTGGGATCCAGGAATTGATAATGGGAAAGTGGTTCGGACTAAAATTGCAACTCCTATTTCGATTCGTTGGCTATATGGAAGAATTCGAATTGAAAATGAATAAATAACAGGCTACAACCCGCCGGAAATAAAGCATGGCTCGGTCAGCTCGTCCTGACGCCTTAGTCTACCGTCTTAGTCCCCCTAGCGGGTGACACGACATCACGACTAATGCGCCACGAATTCATGCTGAAACTGCTGTTTTAAAAAAAGGTTATGACATGCAATTTGAGTATATTTGTGTTTAAATAGTTAGATTAAATGAGAATAACTGAAAGAAAATATTTAGACACATATAAGAAGTTAATTGGAAATGAAATCTCTAATTTGATTAGTGCATTTGATTTTTCTGAAAATCGTGGTGGATTTGAATATTTAACTAAATCTTCTGCTGTATACTCTTCAAATATTGAGGGGAACAGTATTGATTTAAATTCTTACATGAATTATGAAATGAATAAAGATAAATTCAAAGTAGGAAAAGAAATCGAAGAAATAGAGGATCTTGTCGAAGCATACGAATTTGCACAAAACAACAAGCTGAACGAGAAAAACTTATTGAATTGTCATAAAATATTTTCAGACACTTTATTAATTAGGAGTAAAAGAGGTAAATATAGAATTGAGCAAGTTGGTGTTTTTGGAAAATCAGGATTAGCATATATGGCAGTAGAGCCTGAATTTGTAGAAAAAGAAATGAAATCACTTTTTCAAGGTATAAATGAGCTAATTGAATCAGACCTTGATGAAATTGAAGTATTCTATTTTGCCTCACTAATTCATTTAAGATTCGCACACATCCACCCATTTAGAGACGGAAATGGAAGAGCTGCAAGGCTTTTAGAAAAATGGTTTGTTTCAGAAAAATTAGGACGTCAATTTTGGAAAATGCCATCCGAGGAATATTATAAAAAGAACCAATCAAAATATTATGAGACTATTAGCCTAGGAGTTAATTTTTATGAGTTAAATTATGACAGATGTATTGGCTTCTTAGAAATGCTACCAAATTGCCTTAAATAAAGCACGAAATCCCAACAAGCCGAAAATAAAGCATGGCTTGGTTTGCTCGTCCTGACGCATTTATGGGCAAGTGCTAAGAAACAGAACTATAGATCAATAACCTAGTGAAAAAGAATTTCAAAATAATAAATCCTCTAGAGTCAATTGATTATATTCATTACACATTAGCATTTATAGTTGGTGAAAAAATAGGATACTTTAAGGAGAAAGAATTTATAGTAAGCGCATTATTTGGGATGTTGCAACTAATGAATATTGTAACTATTGTTTTATTTATATGGAGACCTTTACCAAGCACACTAAAGAGTTATGATATTCAAATTGAAAGTGTTGCATATATTTTGATTGTTCTTTTAAATATAATTCGATATAAAAATAAATACACAGAATTATCACACAAGTGGCATAATGACAAGAATATAGCATTGACATTAAAAAGATCAGCAGTGATTCTATACTTAATAATGACATATGTTTTACTTATATATTCAATAACTAATATCTAAATAGGCGATTTCAGAAGTAATACTTAAAAAGGAAAATATATGAGGTTAATCTTTACCGATTAGCCTCTTTGTTTTTCATAATAATATATTGATTC
>NZ_JBNGOX010000095.1:0-1798 GCF_050589785.1 Carboxylicivirga caseinilyticus
AAGAGGGTGTCCAAAAACGGATGCCCTCTTTTTTTGTTCATAATCAGTATTTTATCTTCTTAATTATTTGTTTATATGCTTGATATTTAGTATTTTAAAGCATGAAACAAATCCATTTCAAGCCCTATAATCAAGGTCAAACTGAACTGTTCCCATCCCGCCTTGATGAGTTTATTCCGGAGAATGCACCCGTTCGCATCGTGAGTCAAGTAGTGGAAGAGCTTGATATAGACGATATCGTTAAGAGTTATAAAGCAGATGGGTGTAAAGGATATCATCCACGAATGATGCTAAAAGTGCTATTTTACAGCTACCTGAGTAATGTATTCTCTTGTCGCAAGATGGAACAAGCATTGACAGAAAGCATTGCCTATATGTGGCTAAGTGGCAAACAGTTTCCGAAACATTCTTGCATCAACGATTTTAGAAGTAAACGTTTGAAAAAGCACATCCATCAACTGTTTACCCAGGTGGTATTCATTCTGGTTGATTTGGGATATGTTAGTCTGGATGTTCAGTATATTGATGGGACAAAGATTGAAAGCAAAGCCAATCGCTACAGTTTTGTGTGGCGTAAGTCTGTGGAAAAGCACAAAACCAACTTAGAGAAGAAGATAGCTAACATTCTGGAGCAAATAGAACAAGGCATCGCTGAGGATAATCAAAGCCAGGATGAAGAACCTCGCCCTTTTGATTCGGACGAGCTCAAAAAGCGGATTGCGCAAATCAAGAAGTCAGAGAAAGCAAAGGAAAAACCAGTAAAGAAGCTGGTAAAAGAGTTGGAGCACAAGCATCTGCCTAAGCTTGAAGAATACGAACAAAAGCTCGAAGATATTGGTGACAATCGCAACTCCTGTTCTAAAACCGATAAGGAAGCTACCTTCATGCGCATGAAAGAAGATCATATGAAAAACGGGCAGTTAAAGCCTGCTTATAATGTGCAGATCAGTACCGAGAACCAGATTATTACCCATTATGACATTTTTCAGAACCCCACTGATACACGCACTTTTATTGCTTACCTTACAGGTTTTCAAAAACGCTATAATATGCAATCAAAAGAGGTTGTAGCCGATAGTGGTTATGGCAGTGAAGAGAATTATGAATATCTTGAAAAAGAGCAGATTGAACCCTATGTGAAGTTTAATTATTTTCATGCCGAACAAAAGAAAGCGTTTAAAACCAATCCTTACAAAGTTGAGAATCTGCATTATAATGAAACAGGCGATTACTTTGTCTGCCCAATGGGTCAACACATGCATTTTGTTGCTGAATACCCAAAAGCAAATGCTCATGGTTATCAGAGCACATTAAGAAAATACAGAGCAAAAAATTGTAGCAAATGCCACATCAGAAGTCGATGCTTTAAAGGTCAAGGAAACCGCAGTATTGAAGTAAACTTTAGGTTGAGAGCTTACAAACAAAAGGCCAGAGAAGCTCTTAATGGAGATAAGGGGTTAAACCACAGAAGTAAACGGCCAATTGAACCAGAAGCTGTTTTTGGGCAGATCAAATACAATAAAGGATTTAACCGCTTTAAGTTAGCAGGCATTGAAGGTGTTAAGCTGGAGTTTGCATTGATTGCCATTGCTTTGAATATTAGTAAAATGGCTAAAAAACAGGGGCAAAAAGCTAAAAAAGCCTTTGTTTTGTACAAAAATCGAATTAAATCCATCTCAAATAGCATTTGTGGCAAATACCATCTCACATATAAGCTCTCAGCTGGATGAAATAATTTAAGGAAGAACTCCATTTTTTTGAATAATAAAAAGAGGGTGCCTCAATTTTGGACACCCTC
>NZ_JBNGOX010000096.1:0-1645 GCF_050589785.1 Carboxylicivirga caseinilyticus
GAAAAGGTAAAAAGTGAACCTGAAGTCAATGGTATAAATAATTTTGAAAGCATTAAAAATTTTTATACAACGAAGAGTTTGATCCTGGCTCAGGATGAACGCTAGCGACAGGCCTAACACATGCAAGTCGAGGGGTAACAGGGTCTTCGGACCGCTGACGACCGGCGCACGGGTGCGTAACGCGTATGCAACCTACCTTACACTGGGGGATAGCCCGTTGAAAAACGGATTAATACCCCATAATATAATTGAATCGCATGGTTTAATTATTAAAGCATTGTGGTGTAAGATGGGCATGCGTGACATTAGCTAGTTGGTGAGGTAACGGCTCACCAAGGCGACGATGTCTAGGGGTTCTGAGAGGAAGGTCCCCCACACTGGTACTGAGACACGGACCAGACTCCTACGGGAGGCAGCAGTGAGGAATATTGGTCAATGGGCGCAAGCCTGAACCAGCCATGTCGCGTGTAGGAAGACTGCCCTATGGGTTGTAAACTACTTTTATACGGGAAGAATGTGATCTACGTGTAGATTTTTGCCGGTACCGTATGAATAAGCATCGGCTAACTCCGTGCCAGCAGCCGCGGTAATACGGAGGATGCAAGCGTTATCCGGATTCATTGGGTTTAAAGGGTGCGTAGGCGGAATAGTAAGTCAGGGGTGAAAGTTTGCGGCTCAACCGTAAAATTGCCTTTGATACTGTTATTCTTGAGTACATACGAGGTAGGCGGAATGTGACATGTAGCGGTGAAATGCTTAGATATGTCACAGAACACCGATTGCGAAGGCAGCTTACTAGACTGTAACTGACGCTGATGCACGAAAGCGTGGGGATCGAACAGGATTAGATACCCTGGTAGTCCACGCCGTAAACGATGATAACTAGCTGTTTGTGATAGACAATAAGCGGCAAAGCGAAAGCATTAAGTTATCCACCTGGGGAGTACGTTGGCAACAATGAAACTCAAAGGAATTGACGGGGGCCCGCACAAGCGGAGGAACATGTGGTTTAATTCGATGATACGCGAGGAACCTTACCTGGACTTAAATGTAGGCTGCATAGATCAGAGATGGTCTTTTCTTCGGACTGCTTACAAGGTGCTGCATGGTTGTCGTCAGCTCGTGCCGTGAGGTGTCGGGTTAAGTCCCATAACGAGCGCAACCCACGTCTTTAGTTACCAGCACGTCAAGGTGGGCACTCTAGAGAGACTGCCGGTGTAAACCGCGAGGAAGGTGTGGATGACGTCAAATCAGCACGGCCCTTACGTCCAGGGCTACACACGTGTTACAATGGCCGGTACAGAGGGCAGCTACTATGTGAATAGATGCGAATCTCAAAAACCGGTCTCAGTTCGGATCGAAGTCTGCAACCCGACTTCGTGAAGCTGGATTCGCTAGTAATCGCGCATCAGCCATGGCGCGGTGAATACGTTCCCGGGCCTTGTACACACCGCCCGTCAAACCATGGAAGCCGGGGGTACCTGAAGTCTGTCACCGCAAGGAGCGGCCTAGGGTAAATCTGGTAACTAGGGTTAAGTCGTAACAAGGTAGCCGTACCGGAAGGTGTGGCTGGAACACCTCCTTTCTGGAGAAATTGTTTATGCCATTCAGGCACTTTTCACCTTTTTAGGTATTATTTAAAAAA
>NZ_JBNGOX010000097.1:0-1644 GCF_050589785.1 Carboxylicivirga caseinilyticus
AGGCGATTTCAGAAGTAATACTTAAAAAGGAAAATATATGAGGTTAATCTTTACCGATTAGCCTCTTTGTTTTTCATAATAATATATTGATTCATAAAGCAATGAATTTTTGCTGCACTAAGACATACCAAGCCCATCAATTGAAGGTATTTTCGTAAAAGGTTTATGCTGCCTGGGATGCTTGATTCTGCATTCGTCTCCCAATTTCAAGAGCGTTGCCAACATGGATGCCCATGAATATCCAAAGTATTTCCGTAGCCTTTGTTCGCGCTTTAACTCTGTTCAAGTAATAATGCTGTTTATCCTTCCCAAAACTACCTTCGAGTCTGGTTGCCCGCTCTTTTTTAATTTGTGCTGCCATCTGCTTGCGATGGGGCTCGTGCTTACCAGGGCGTCCTTTTCTTACGAAATCAGTTCGGATATTATTTGAGGTAGCAAAGCGTCGGTTGGCATTAGTGGCATAAATCGCATCAGCGCCAGCTATCTTTACTTTTGTGTGAGTCAACGACTGAGCCAGATAAACTGATGACTTAAAATGAGTACCTTCATTAAATGCGTCAAAGCTAAGATGCTCGATAAAGCTGATGCCGTTAATTTGTATTTTATTGACCTTGGCACCGAACTCTACAGCTTTGATTTCCTTTCCTCTTACAATGGGTCGAATGTAACTTTTTGAGAGGCTGACGATTCGGTCTTCAGGAGATTTACCCGTTGCAAACCTATAGCTTTGCTGTTTCAATACTTTTTCAATGATAGCGTATTGAGTATAGTATCTTTCAGGCATTTGAACATCGAGCTGCTTGAGTATGACAACCAGTTCTTCCAATAGTTTTCTGAGTAAATTCAATAATCCTCTGGTAATGGCAGTGCGTTCCTTTTTAGGCTTTCGACGTTTGCGACTGTAGTTCCAGTAACGCTGTTTCCACTTATTATACTTGCATCGAGGCATAGCTTGTTTGCCATATGAACAGAGTAATTTCAACTGGTTATAGCACCAATCAGTAGCTTCCCATAGTAACTTCTGATCGGTTGGAAAACGCAAGCTGCTTTCGTAACAAGTAGCATCAGTCACAAGCTGATCTAACTCTTCCATATAAGGCAGCCAATGCCTGACTAAGCACTTTTGTACTTTGTCAATATCCAACTTGGCTGCCAGCTCACATCGAATCTGGCTAATGATTTTAAAATTATTGATTTGCTCTCCAATGCCTAACAATAAACGACAAAACAGCTGATAATGGATATTGGAATTTAACTGCTCCATTAAACGTTCATCTGAACAACCGGCATAGTTCTTTAAAAACATTAAAGCTAGTTTACCTTGGGGGCTAAATATACAGTCTGGTCCCATTTTACTTTCAGTGATTCCGAATGAATCAACTAGTTCGTCCCATGGGATGGCTTGGTAAATTTTACCTAATGAAGTGGCAAGAAACTGATTGTATACAACCTGGAAATTATCTTCAATAGAAAAAAGTGGAAGATGGGCTTGAAATTCTGGAATACTTTGTAATTTTATCACTACGAGAAAAAAAGCAAACCCCGGTTTATGGCAAAAGTGCCTGTTTTCGGGGTTTTGTTACACTTTTAAGATAGTGATAATTACTTAATTATCAAAGAAATAAATCAACTTCTGAATATCCC
>NZ_JBNGOX010000098.1:0-1576 GCF_050589785.1 Carboxylicivirga caseinilyticus
ACGTTTGCTGGATGAAGTCGTGGCGCATTAGTCGTGGTGTCGTGTCACCCGATAGGGGGACTAAGACGGTAGACTAAGGTGTCAGGACGAGCAAACCTAGCCATGCTTTATTCCAGTGGGTTAGCTGCCGTTTTTTTTATTCTTTCAATACTCCAATTTAGTCCTTCCATAATTGAAGTCCTACTTAAAAACCAATCTCCTTTCTTTTCGAAATTTGGCTTTCTATCATTTATAATTTGATCAATTGTTTTCTTGTTAATTTCATAACCGCAAACTTTGTCGGTAGTGACATAGGTTGTTTTTATTAATCCTTTTTTTCCTCTAATGATTAAAAGTCCACCGATGTACTGGTCAGAAAGGTCAAATGGTATAAACATCTCCAAGTTATCAAGCTTATCAAATTTGTCTTGGACGTATTTGATATATTCAATTCCTAACTTGTCAGGCACTTTGTCAATGTTTTTAGGGTCAAATTCGAGGAAATCCGCAATGTAATACAAGTCACCTATTTGAATAAATGTCGGCATTGCATCAATTTTTAAAATGATGTCTTTTTGTCCGTCTCCAAGTTCGTCAATTAGTACTCGTATCATGTTTTTTTAAATGGCAGCTAACGTTGCGTGTATGGTGTCGTAAGGGATTGCGGGCTTCAAATCTATCAAGTTACCACCCAAAATTGATGCGGGTGATGCTGCTCGAAAACCAATAAAACCCTTATGCACTATACACTTTGTTGTATGCCGTAGTTTTTATGGTTTATTCTTTTCCTTTTTCATTCTTAAGCTGAAATGGAATATCTCCTAGTATAATTGAAGGTTTTATTCCTTTCTCTGTCAAAACAACTTTTGTATTATCTTTAAGTGATGATTCTGTTGCTTCTAGAACTTTTAAATCTTTTGCATTTCCAGTAAAATATTTGTCCGCAGCCTCATTTACCAATTTAATTGCCTGTGCTTTTCCCTCTGCAATCATGATTGCGGCTGCTTTTTCTCCTTCAGCTCTTTGTAATTCCGCAAGTTTTTCTTGCTCTGCTGCTTCAAATCGACCCATTGCTAAAGTTTTCATTGCTCGACGCTCTTGTTCTGCGGATTTCTCCTTATGCATTGCAACCTTAATATCATTTGGAGGGTCAATCAGTTTAATCTCAACTTTCGATACTTTCAATCCCCAGTTTTCAGTTAGTTTATCTAACGAATGTTTAAGATTTGCAGCGATTGTCTCTCGGGCTACTAAACTTTCATCAAGTGATATTTTGCCAAATTCTTGTCTTAAATTAGTCTGCGCCAATTGAACAACGGCTTTTTTCCAGTTGTCAATATTATAAAATGTCTTTTTAATATCCTCAACATCGAGTCCCGGATTTGCCCAAAGAATTCCATCAACTTCAATCTCTACATTATCTTTTGTAATTACATTTTGTGGT
Source organism: Carboxylicivirga caseinilyticus (assembly GCF_050589785.1). Taxonomy (NCBI): domain Bacteria; kingdom Pseudomonadati; phylum Bacteroidota; class Bacteroidia; order Marinilabiliales; family Marinilabiliaceae; genus Carboxylicivirga; species Carboxylicivirga caseinilyticus. The sequence continues at coordinate 1,424 of NZ_JBNGOX010000098.1, forward strand.
TCAATACCCATTGTATGTTCTCTAATATCTCTTATCCGTGTAACTTCCAAAATAGGTATTGGCTATTTCGGAGTGACCATGCCACCATTATCGGTCAAACTGTGCCACTTTGAGAGAAGTTGCAATGATAGTAATTTTTTACTCAGTTTTTAA
>NZ_JBNGOX010000099.1:0-1558 GCF_050589785.1 Carboxylicivirga caseinilyticus
ATTGATTAATTTGGGTGCCTCGTTTATCTTAGCTTGATGTTTATACGCAAAAAACTAAATAAAAGTGGGAGCACCAGCATTCAGATTATCCAAAAGGTCCACCGAAGTAATAAAGTCATCAAAACAATCGGATCATCTACAGATTCGCTTGAAATAGAAAAGCTTTATCAACAAGCATTATATGAGTTGCCTCGCATTTATGGAGCAACTCTGTTTGATACCCCAGTTCAAACACCAATTTCTGAGCTGAGCAATGATTCGGTAAGAGTCTGTGGTCCAGAAGTGATTTTCGGCAAGATATACGATTACATTGGCTACGGAGAACTTGCTGAACCATTGTTGCAAGACCTGGTGATCTCACGCATAACACATCCCGGAAGCAAGCTTAATTTGGCAAGATATCTGACTGCTACCGGGAAGAATGGGATTTCGGTTTATAGCATCTATCGTTTTTTAGATAAGCTAAACAGCAGCCTTAAGGTTATTATTGAAGATATTTCCTTCGAATACACGAAGAAAGTGTTGGGAGGTCAGATTGGTGTTGTTTTTTACGATATGACAACCATCTACTTTGAGGCCAGCGAACCTGATGATTTCAGAATTACCGGATTCTCTAAGGAAGGCAAGCATCAGAACCCTCAAATAATGTTAGGTTTGCTGGTTGGCAAAGATGGCTATCCAATCGGCTATGAATTATTCGAGGGTAATACCTTTGAAGGACACACCCTAATACCTGTATTGGAGAAGTATACAGTGCGATTCCATATTGAAAAGCCAATCATCATTGCAGACTCAGGCCTGCTGTCAAAAACAAACATAGATCAACTACAAGAACATGGCTTTGGGTTCATTATTGGAGCACGCATTAAAAACGAAAACAATAGAGTTAAAGCTCAAATATTAGCATTGCACTTAACCGATGGTCAACAAGCTTGTGTTGATAAAGAAAACGGTCTTAAGCTGCATATAAGTTATTCAGGAAAGCGGGCGAAAAAGGACCAATTTAACCGAGAAAGAGGTTTGGCCAAATTAGAGAAAAGACTCAGCACAGGAAAGTTGACCAAGGCCAACATTAATAACCGCGGTTATAACAAATTCCTCAAGCTGGAAGGTCAAATTAACATTAGTTTAGACCATGAGAAATTAGAAGCTGATCAAAAATGGGATGGGCTAAAAGGTTATATAACCAACACAAACCTAACCACTCAGCAGGTAATTAGCAATTACAATAACCTTTGGAAGATTGAAAAAGCCTTCAGGATATCAAAGACAGACCTTCAAATAAGGCCTGTTTTCCATCGCCTTAAAAAGCGTATAGAAGCTCATATCTGTATTTCATTCATGGCCTACCTGTTATATAAGGAGCTGGAGCGAGCATTAACAATATCAAAATGTGGAATATCAATGAACGTTGCCATTGAAAACATCAACAAAATGTATGAAGTCAAAACAGAAGAAAATTGTACAGTCCGTTTAAGAAACAACAATATCCAGCAACAAATTTATGACCTTGTTAACTCCATGTTCTGAAAATGGGTGTCTTTCGCACAAAACAGGA
>NZ_JBNGOX010000100.1:0-1392 GCF_050589785.1 Carboxylicivirga caseinilyticus
TGACTAGTCCTAAATAACCGTTACAAATTATTGGACTAAAATAATAACATTCTTGTTAGTCCCCAAGGGTACCCTTGGGGACTAACTTTTTACTGTATCTTTTGATTCTTATTTTTCGTTGTTTATGCATCTGTTCTGGCGTAAGCATACTGCATGAATAATGGGGCCTTAACTGATTGTAGGCTTGAATACTTTCTGCCACAAGTACCTTTAGTACTTCGCTATTATGAGCATATTTCTCCAGCTCAAATTCACCCTTTATGATTCCATTAACACGTTCTGCAATAGCATTAGCATAGGGATCATATGATTCGGTCATGCTGGTTAAGATATTGCTCTTATTCAATTGTTTTTGATACCTATTACTGCAATATTGGATACCTCTGTCTGAATGATGTATCAGAGGCTCTTTCTTATAACTTCTTTTTTTTATTGCCTTCTTTAAGGCATCTAATGCTCCTTCAACACTAAGATTGTCAGATAAATTGTAACCAACAATTTTCTTAGAGTAAGCATCGGTTATTAATGACAAATAATGATGATTACCCCTGTTGCCAATATAGGTTATGTCAGATACCCATACTTGTTCGGGGCGAGTGATAGCCATTTCTGCCACCAGGTTCTTATGCTTACGAAACCGATGGTGTGAGTTCGTCGTTGTCCGGTAACTCCGTAGTGGCTTAATAGACATGTGATTGGCGTTTAATATTGCAAATAGTTTATCGCGCCCTACATGAAGCTCCCGCAATGGCTCATAAAGAACTTTATAGAGTTTGCGGCCACCCAATCTTGGCATTCTGACACGAACAGACTGAATAAGCTTGACAACTTCCTCTGCTCGTTGCTGTCTCACTAATGAATTGTGTTTTGCTCTATAATAAACCTGTCGGCTTACCCCGAGTAATCTACAGGTAGAAACTATTGTTTCTTTTTGCGTTGTTTTGAAGTGTTCGATTCCTCGGGTAAGGAGTTTTTTCGTATCGGTATCTTAAACTCTTTCTCGGCCATATCAATCATCATATCGAAGAAGATGGCTTTCTTATCGGCACGTTCAGCTTGGTGCTCCCAAAAGGCTTTTTGCTTCTCTAAAAGTTTAATTTTTTGTTCTAACTCCAGTATTTTCTGATCTTTTGATTTTGGCATATACGATGGTGTTTGATGCTCCCAATCAAAGTTACCATATTTTCTGAGCCAGTTTGTAACAGTACTATGCGACTGGATACCGTACTTTCTGGCTGCCGCTTTAATACCTAATTCCCCTCGTTCAATTTCTTGAACGACATGCAACTTTAAGGACATAGAGTAATCTTTCTGTGTGCGCTTAATGTACTTTCTTTTAGCTTCTTCTGTCATAGCTTTACTTATTGTGTAACGCTATTTCAGGACTAGACA
>NZ_JBNGOX010000101.1:0-1320 GCF_050589785.1 Carboxylicivirga caseinilyticus
AATGTAGAGAACCGCCGTATACGAGAACCGTACGTGCGGTGGTGTGAGAGCTTCTCCCTGCTAGCGTTTGCTAGTGGGGCTGGCTACTCGATTGTGCACCGTAAATTATTCATTAGGGTTTTTTACTTTTGTATCATCGGTCAACACAATCAACAAGTCATCATCTTCATCCAATAAATATACTTCTTCGGTTTCAAGATATATTGACTTATTATTTGCTGTCATTTTAAAAGAAATCTTGTGACTACTTGGTAATTTCTCTTCATATTTATCAATTTTCAGTTTTTCAGATGTTTCACCGGGGAGTAATTCTGTTGCGATATAAACATCTCCCCATTTAACATCAACTATCTTTACCTGGGTAATGTTATTTTGTACTTGAATATCGCCTGGTTTATAGCAAGATTGAAAAATTACAGCAATACTTACTATCAATATTGATTTTATAGTTTTCATTTAGTCAATTTTTATTTCAATTTCACCAACAAAGGCACTTCTTAAATTTTGTTCTACTTTAAATGTCGTGTATTCAAAAGGATAATACGTTTTAGTAGAATTATCGTTAAAAGTAATCTGAAATGATTCAATCAAACATGCATATTCACCCGGTTTAAGTTCATATGCTGCATTTAAATATTGAGCAAATTCTCCAGCTGTGTTATAATCAGGTTGCTCTATGTCTTGATTAGCAATTATTAGATAATTAATCTTGTTGTCAGTAATGTATTTATTGCCAACTAATTGTTTGTCTACTTTTGAGGTATCAAGTGTTTGAGAGTTAATTTGTGTCCAATAGTAGTTATTGATATAAATACTTACTGAATCCACAGATTTTACAACCAAATAAGTACTGTCAGTCGTTTTAATGTTGACCAAAATCAATAATTCTTCAAATGGTATAGAGCCGTCCTCTGAAACGACATTTCTATCCGCACTACTCTGTGAATCATCCTTTTCGCAACTCACAACGAGTAGTCCTAAAAGTAAATAATAAATCAGTCTTTTCATATTATTTCTAATGTTAGTTATACTGTTTCGTGTTCTGTTTTATGGTGCACAACGGTGGGTATAAGAGGAGTAGCGGAATTAAAGGCGGTTTCATGTCAACATACAAAGTAGCCAAAGCTATTGATTAAATTACAGAGTCAAATCGATAGATTTGGCGAGGCAAGATTGAAACATAAAAGTTTGCTTACCCACAGAAACCGCTATTACTTTTATACCTTGTTGCACTAAACCTAAAGGTAGCTAAAGTCCGTTGCCCTTGCTACCTTTATTTGTGTTAATAAAATATTGTATCATGAAAAAAAAGCTTTACCA
>NZ_JBNGOX010000102.1:0-1312 GCF_050589785.1 Carboxylicivirga caseinilyticus
CATTGGTGGGCGCTTAAAACCCACTGATTATTAATTGTTTATTTTTAAGTTCTTTGACATTTTTGTAATCGTATTTCGTAAGCACCTCTCTTACAGGAGTTTTATCAAGTAGCGAAATGCTGAGAATTTGTAGAATTTCGTAGATTGAGCGGTCAACTTTCAGTTTGTTACCAATTATGGCAACAAGGCAGTATGCGATGATTGCACAATACATCTGGATTTTTACAGCATTAAGAGTTGTTCCCCAAAAGGATTTAATCTTGAGATGCTGCTTCATCCACTTGAAGAACAATTCCACTTCCCAGCGTTTTTTATACAGATAAGCTATGTCAGTTGCTTTAAGTTCCATGTTGTTAGTAAGGAATATTAGTTCCTTATTTATTTCAGAATCATAGTACTTAATCCTCCTAAGTTTTTCTGGATAGTCTCTGCTTGGGTAGTAAGTTTCAAGCTTGCCGATTTGATCATATTTCACTCCGGTTGTCTTATCAACGGTCATGGAATACATCCGGTTGAACCGCATGTTATCTTTCGCCCGTGTAACAAAGAAAGCTCGCTGCTGGTGAAGATGATACAATCTCTTATAATCAATGTAAGCTTTATCGATTACGTAGAAGCTACCGGGTTCATAAGAGATTAAATCAAGAGCATTAACATCGTGCATCTTGGCATTTGAGATATACAGAAACGCAGGAATTGATGTTTTTACATCATACAGAGTATGCAGTTTTATACCACCCTTCGTTCTCCTAAACTCAGCCCACCAAAATACACTGAGACAAAGATCGATTGTTGATGAATCGAATGCATAAACATTACCTTCAACATTGATCTCAAAGTCCGATCTATAGCAGCTCTTTCGTGCCTCCTCAATGAGAACATACGCAAATTCTTCAAAGATTTTATAGCAACGTTTCTCATTGGCATTGCCAAGGTTTCTCCGTGATACATTTGGACCAAATCCTAGATGATAATATTTGGATTTATGCGCTTCAAGGCTGAGAAGTAAATCTCTCATGCTGTCCCTTGAAGTTAATTGTCCAAATACCATGCAGAGCATTTGGTTCCAACAGGTAAAAGTTCTTACATGCTTATTTCCCTTGTGTTTTTCAACAATCCTGTCAAAGACACGTCTGGGTATAAAATCTGTAAGTTGAGCGAAGATATATTTGCCTTGGTTCATGGATAATTGCTTGTTTCAATGCAAAATATCCATAATTCAATTCAAATCGTCACGCTATTAAAAATCGCTACAAGTACGACTAACAAAGAATTTCAAAGATCGTTTTTTAATCTTAATCGCCCACTAGTG
>NZ_JBNGOX010000103.1:0-1308 GCF_050589785.1 Carboxylicivirga caseinilyticus
TGAGTCGTCCTAAAAAAAGGCTACACAACACGTAGCAATTATGTATAACAATAATGGTATCGTAAAGCGATACAGCGAGGGTTTTAAACTCAAAATTTTAGCCGAACTTAGTACTGGAAATTATTCCAAAAAACAACTAGGCGACATTTACGGAATCCATAGATCAACTATCAATGAATGGATTAAAAAGTATGACCGTAAAGACCTTATGAACACACGTATTCTTGTGGAAACAAAAGACGAAACAACCCGGATCAAAGCCTTGCAAAACGAAATCAAACAGCTCAAAGAGTTATTGATTAAAAAGGACTTAGATAAATTAGTATTAGATTCTTATCTGGAAGTAGCTGCCGAGCAGTTGGGCTACAAGAATGTTGAAGAATTAAAAAAAAACTTAAACATCTAAGTCTTGTGAAAGCAGTGGATACAACAAGGCACACTGGGCAGGCCAGCATAGAGCAAACCTGCCAGTGTTACCACTTGCATCGTGATGCATACTATAAAGCTAAACATCGTAAATGCAAGCAGGATAAGGAAGCCATACAAGTCATTAAATTGGTAAATACAGAACGCATTACTCAAGCTCGCGTTGGAACTCGAAAGCTGCATAAAGAGTTAAAAGTTGCTTTTATGTCAGCAGGCCTTAAGGTTGGAAGAGACAAACTGTTTGAGATTCTGAAAGAGCATAATATGCTTGTAAAACGCAAGAAAGCATCCTGTAAAACAACAGATTCTTATCATCGTTTTCACAAGTATAAGAATCTTGTTAAGGATATGACAGTAACGGAGCCTAATCAGGTGTGGGTAGCTGATATAACATACATTAGAACCATTACAGGCTTTTGTTACCTGGCATTAATTACCGATATGTATTCGCGAAAAATAGTAGGATACGATATAAGTAACTCTTTGGAGCTGCATGGATGCTTGCGGGCCTTTAAAATGGCCATAAAGCAAGCCCGGCCTAAGGCCGGATTAGTACACCACTCTGATAGAGGCATCCAATATTGTAGCAATCTGTATGTTAGTGAACTGAAAAAACGGAATATAAAAATCAGCATGACAGAAGAGAATCATTGTTATGAAAATGCTATTGCAGAAAGAGTTAATGGCATTCTGAAAGATGAATTCTATCTTGATCAATGCTTTCTTAATATCCAGTCTGCCAGCAAAGCAACTAAAAATGCAATACACATTTATAACAATAAAAGATTACATCTATCTTTAGGATATAAAACTCCTAATACGGTCTTTAAAAATATAGCGTAATATCATGTTTTACCTGTAGCCATATTTTAGGACTTGACA
>NZ_JBNGOX010000104.1:0-1181 GCF_050589785.1 Carboxylicivirga caseinilyticus
TCATCACGAGCAATTCCTTTGGCTCTTGAACCATACAATATTATCTGTGCATCAGGAAATTTTCCTTTTACAGTATTCTTTATGTCAGATAATATATTATTCGAATCACTCATGTTACAAAGATAAAAAATTCCTTATTCTAAGCTGTGTTTTAGATTTTTAATTTTGGGTAACGTTTGCTAAATAAAGTCGTGGCATATTAATCGTGGTGTCGTTTGACCTGATAGGGGGAGTAAGACATTAGACAAAGGCGTCAGGACGAGCCGACCGCGTTATGCTTTATGGCAGCGTTTTGTCAACAGTACTTTTAGTCCGCTTGTAATAATTTTTTCAGAAGATAAAATAGTCAGGTTAGAGAATAGTAACGCTATAGTATATTGTTTAAATCTTGCATTCCTACAATAGCCATAATATCTACAGTTCCGTCATTTCTTTTGTAATAAATACTGTCAGAACCACAAACACATCTTCTATATCCAGGTTTGATGTGATCCACTGACTCAAATGAATAAGGTCTTTCTGCAATTATGTCGAAGTAATTAAAGAAAGTCTCGAAGTATTTGTCTGCCTGACTTATTCCAAACTTTTCAACACCAAAATGATGAATGCGAATTAAATCTTCTTTTGCTGAGTTGCTTATTCTATAATTAGCCATTTAACAATGACTTTGATTGTTTCAATATTTCGTCTTTTGAGTCATTGGTAAAACCACTTTTTTCAGCTCTGTCAAGTTTAGCCTGAAGCCAATCTATCTGGGTTTGCTGATTTCTAGCTTGTCTGATTAAATCATTGACCAGCTCACTCTTGCTAGAATATTCTCCACTGTCTACTTGCGCTTTTAACCATTCATCATTTGGTTTGGAAAACGATATACTTTGTCTTGGCATAATATAAAATTTAATGATGTAAAAATACACCATTCATGAACCAATTGCAAGCCTTGGTGTATTGTTGCCAACGTTTGCTGGATGAAGTCGTGGCGACTGGTCGTGGTGTCGTGTCACCCGATAGGGGGGACTAAGACGGTAGACAAAGGCGTCAGGACAAGTAAACCGAGTCTTACTTTATTTCCATGAGTTATCCAATGTTATTTTTCTAATAGTTCAGAAATAACTTCAACAAATTCTTTAGCTTGAGGGAAAAGTCTTTTTACTGTTTCTTCTTCATAATCAAAGAAGTCG
>NZ_JBNGOX010000105.1:0-1167 GCF_050589785.1 Carboxylicivirga caseinilyticus
ACGACCTTTGGGTTATGAGCCCAACGAGCTACCAACTGCTCCACCCCGCAATATATCTTAAAACAATTTGTTGTCTTTGTTATTGCGGCTGCAAATATAGAGGTCTTTATTTTAATGTGCAAATCTTTCTTCTAATTCTTTTAATAAAGAAGAAAAGTCTATGTCTAATTATTAAAAAAGCCTTGAAGAAAAATCTCCAAGGCTTAAAATATTAAGCTATTTTTTTATAAGATGTTTAATTACTAAATGAATCATCCTATTTTAAAAAGACATTTTTACTTTTTGCAGATTTAAGAGTTGTTGTGGTAACTGAATATGATAAGTTGCTATAGTCAAAATATTTTAGCGTACCACTAAAAGAACCTGTAATCGTATTGTCACTTGAATCAGTTAAGGAAATTGAAATGGTGTAAATATTGTTTGATTTTGATACAGTTATAGTGCCTGCCGTAATATAATCATAGATGTCAGAGTCATCATTTGCTACATCATAATTAATACCATAATCAGAAAAATCAAAAGTTCCTGCAGTCTCTGAATCAGAAAATGTATATGTACCTTCTGGAAGGGTTGCTTCAGTATCTGTAAGAATTTCAAAATATAAGAAGTTTCCTTTACCCGAAGGCTCTGCTTCGCCGTCAACTTCCTTAATAGTAATACCATCTGAATATAAAACCAAATCAATGTTGTATGGTGCACCACTTGCTCCCCATGAACCGTAATACTCAAGTATACCATTTGATATGTCATAGGTTTCTCCGGCAATTGTCATGCTGCCAGTTGATTGGGTGCTATCACCATCTTCGTCTTTACTACATCCGATAAAAAGAAGGCTCATTAATGTTAGTCCAAGTAATAGATCTGTGACTTTTTTCATAATTTCAATATAAAGTTTAAGTATTTCTTCTCCTACGGCTGAACTTGGATGATGGTTACCGAAATCCTTAATCGAAAAGAATACTTTTAATTGGCGTTTTCAATGGTGCAGATATTCAGTGAGATATCTAAAAAATGAGAAGTGATAAATGTTAATGCAATAAAAAAGCCTTGAAGAAAAATCTCCAAGGCTTTGTAGTAGCGGGGGCCCGACTCGAACGGACGACCTTTGGGTTATGAGCCCAACGAGCTACCAACTGCTCCACCCCGCAATATATCTTAAAACAATTT
>NZ_JBNGOX010000106.1:0-1144 GCF_050589785.1 Carboxylicivirga caseinilyticus
TAATGTAGAGAACCGCCGTATACGAGAACCGTACGTGCGGTGGTGTGAGAGCTTCTCCCTGCTAGCGTTTGCTAGTGGGGCTGGCTACTCGATTGGCAGCTGGCATTATCTCTGCTCGGTTTGAAATTCAATATCTTCTCCTCGTGATCTTGCATCTTTAACCATCTCCTGTAATTCAGCAGGCAATGTATCTAATGGCACTATAAATCCATCTACCATTACCATATTATTAAACGGATTATCTTCTGTCATTTTCTGAGTCGAAAATTCTGGACTAAAATGCCACATGTCGAACATGTCTTTAATCTGTCTAGCTTTATTTGATACTGTCGAGTTTTTTGTGCCGAAATACTCACTAATATGGTCTGCTGACATATATGGCTCAAACGACTTATCAAATAGAAAATTAATCGAACCGATAGCATATACGACTGCTGCAGCCCAAATCTCTAATTTACCTCTCTGAAAAGGAACTTCCTTTTTTCTTCCAAGCTTCTTAATTAACTTTTCACATAGCTGAAAATATTCATCATCTAATCTTTGAGTACAAAAAGTTCCAGTCATTTCAAGAAGTTTTTCCTCTTTTTGCTTAATCTCTTGTTTAGTCATAATGTCTATTCTCTATCGGTATTTTCTTAATCTTTTCAATATTACCGATAATTTTTTTAAGTGTGAAATTCAATTTTTCTCTATCTGGAGGATTACCCCAAAACAAATCATCTAATTCCCAATCTTCTGCTTGTAATATCTCTCTAGTAAGTTTTTCTGCTCTATCAACATAATCAGTCTCGTTTTTACAATCGCCGGATAATACCCCGAATTGTAAAGTCAAATCATATGTTAACTTTTCGGCTTCTATTAATATTCCCTCGTAGGATTCTTTTGATAAATCATCTGTATCCATTTGCACTATCTTTCTTTGCTTGCTGCCAACGTTTGCGGTATAAAAGCGTTGCGCACTTCGAAGCACAAACTTATCAGCCCGCTAAGCCGTTGATTAAATGTTATTTCGTTCAAATATAGCACTAACCGCGCAATGTTTTATGACCGCTTGTGTGTGCCTCGCATGGGTAGCGATGCACTTATAGCGTAAGCTATCAAAAAGACATAAATATGCAAATTTATTTTGATAAGTAGCGAAGCT
>NZ_JBNGOX010000107.1:0-1133 GCF_050589785.1 Carboxylicivirga caseinilyticus
TCATCACGAGCAATTCCTTTGGCTCTTGAACCATACAATATTATCTGTGCATCAGGAAATTTTCCTTTTACAGTATTCTTTATGTCAGATAATATTTTATTCGAATCACTCATGTTACAAAGATAAAAAATTCCTTATTCTAAGCTGTGTATTAGATTTTTAATTTTGGGTAACGTTTGCTGGATGAAGTCGTGGCGACTGGTCGTGGTGTCGTTTGACCTGATAGGGGGAGTAGGACAATAGACAAAGGCGTCAGGACAAGTAAACCAAGACATGCTTTATTTCCATGAGTTATATGCCGAATATTTCTTTAAGTTTTTCTTTTAACTGATCTTCCTTAAATCCATTACTTGAGTATATTATTTTCATGTCTGCAGAATCAATTAAATATACGGTAGGTGCTGAGTTAATTTTATATTTCTTTTCTATTTCTAAGTCGGATGACCATAGTAGAGTATATTGAATGTTATTTAAATCCTTATACTCTTTTATCTTTTGAGGATTACTACATTTTAAATTTACACCTACAACTTTTAAATTATATGGTTTATATTCATTTTGAATTTCATTGAGGATAGGGATTGACTTATGACATGGTCCACAGCCTATAAAACCAAAATTCAACAAGATATAATTACCCTTCAAACAATTTAAAGAAATTGAATCACCATCAATTTGAGGTAGTTTGAACTCTGGAGCAATGTGTTCTATGGCCAGTTTATGCTTTTTAAGTCCCCAGCTATAATTTTTGGGAACACTTTCAATCGAAAGGATTTTATCATCATATTTAGTAGCCTTAAAGTTCGAGAAATGTACTTTTATTACATGATAATTAGCATCATCTATATCTTCTTTACAATATAAATATCGTGGAATAACTTTATTTTTATCAAAAGCAATTTTTACGAATGACATAGTATCCTTTTGATATTTGTACCACCAAAAATATAAGTCCCTTTTTATGTTAAATGAAAACAAATCACATTCAATATTATTTATAATTGTATCTTTTAATGTCAAATTTGTGATATTTGTTTCGTAAGCATCCGGTAAACTCCGCCTAAAATATCCCCATGTCAGTTTTTATTTTTCGGAAAACTAAAAACGAACGACATGCTAAACGCTAAGAAATT
>NZ_JBNGOX010000108.1:0-1070 GCF_050589785.1 Carboxylicivirga caseinilyticus
CCACGTCGTAACACCCAGCAGGCAGTAGGAAAAGCTCTAACGTTAATAAATTCCGACAATCAACACATTGTTGAAATAGACTTGAAGGAATTCTTCGATAGAGTGGATCACACATTATTACTGCAACTTTTATATCGTAAGATTAAATGTAAACAAACCCTCTGTTTGATTCGTCGTTGGCTGCGAGCACCACTTGTGAAAGATGGACGCTTATACAAACGACGAATTGGAGTACCACAGGGCAGTCCTATCAGTCCATTACTATCTAATATCATTCTGCATGAGCTGGATAATGAAATGGAAAGACTAGGACTTAACTATGTACGATATGCCGATGATTTTAGTATATATTGCAAAACAAAATCGGATGCTCGTAAAGCAGGAAACACCATTTACCTATTTCTTAGGGATAAACTAAAACTCCCTATCAACAGAGATAAAAGCGGTATCCGTCGCCCTGTTAACTTTCAAATACTGGGTTTTGGCTTTGTTCCCATCTATAAAAGAGGAATCAAAGGAAAATATCAACTGATTGTTACTTCTAATAGATGGCAAAGTTTTAAGGCTAAACTTAAAAAGGCCACCCGTAAAACTACTCCTATGAGCTTTGACGAACGTATTCAGGAAATTACGCAAATTCAGCGAGGCTGGATTAATAATTTCAAGTATGCTAATATCAAACTAAAACTGGAAAAGCTTGATGGATGGCTTCGTAATCGCCTTAGATACTGTATCTGGCATCATTGGAAGAAACCCGAACGCAAAAGAAAGAATCTTATTCGCCTGGGAGTTAAACCTGATATGGCTTACGCCTGGAGTCGTTCTCGTATGGGAGGTTGGGCTATTGCTCAAAGTCCGATTTTAGGCACTACCATAACAAAAGAACGCCTTCAAAAACGCGGTTACATCAGTTTATCTCATATGTTTCGACTAATGACAAAAGATTTGTTTTATTACAACAACACGCTGTTCCCCTTAATGTAGAGAACCGCCGTATACGAGAACCGTACGTGCGGTGGTGTGAGAGCTTCTCCCTGCTAGCGTTTGCTAGTGGGGCTGGCTACTCGATT
>NZ_JBNGOX010000109.1:0-980 GCF_050589785.1 Carboxylicivirga caseinilyticus
AACCTGAGTTCGATATAAGAGAATTCTTAAAACAGAGCTAATTGCCCATAAGTTGGCTCTGTTTCATATTTAATTGAAGGTTTTTTCGGTAAGAAAGAGTACGCTAAAAGAGCGGATATCAGATTTGTTAGAAAATTAGTTACTGATCTATGTCTTGAGTGTTCTATCTGACAGATGTTCTTAAGTTCATCATTAATAGTTTCAATAATAGAACGTTTACGAAGTAAAATCTTATCATTTATAGACATTAAACTGTTCTTCATGTTCTTACGCATTCCAGTAATAAGATGAATTCCATTGATAAATAACTGTTCGAATAACTTTTGACCGATATACCCCTTGTCTGCAAATAATTTTCCAAATATTCGCTTGAGAAAACTTTCTTCCTTTAGCGGAGCACGATCATCAACATTGCCAGTAGTTAGTACAAAATCAATTATTTCGCCTTTGTCATTAATTACAATATGAAGCTTAAATCCAAAGAAATAACCCATTGTTGACTTGCCTCTGGAGGCTATGCCATCAAATACCTTATGATTTAATATGCGTTTATTATGGCATACTCTAATTGGTGTAGAATCAACAAAAGAAATACCTGTACAGTCTCCGAGGCGCATCATTTTTAAGAACAAAGCCATTGGCATTAATGCTTTTTGTTGTAACTCAACAAAACGGTTATAAGATACAGTTCGTGGAAATTCTGATCTCATATTTTTCTGAATATGTTTAAGATAGAAGTTTTTAATATTTCGATAATGGGATAAATGAAATAGAATCATAATTGTTATAACCTCAGAATCTGACATCTTACAAGGTTTATTACGCTTATTCTTTGATGTATTTTCAGCTAATTGGTGTCCCATCAAAGCTTTATACCATTCAATGCAAAATTCATCCACATAAAAGAATATTTCAGTAACTTTATCTTCCATAATAAACAAGTGTTTTGGTGTTAATTATTTAAATTTCAGATACTTAAA
>NZ_JBNGOX010000110.1:0-938 GCF_050589785.1 Carboxylicivirga caseinilyticus
GCATCAGTTCATGACCAAAAGTGGCACAGTTTGAACCGAAATCACTGGCACAGATCAGGCCGATAATGCTGGCACAAAACGATCCGAAATATCCACTGGTAATGATGGGGAGAAATATGAAAACATTGAAATTATTAAGAATAAATGTGATTTCGAAAAAAAATGGAAAGGAAAGATTTCTCCTGATAAATTAACTTCTACAATTGATTTTAATAAAGAGTGCATTATTGCAATATCTAGAGGACAATGTGGTTCGGGAGGACATGGTATTCGCATTAAAAAAGCTTATGTAGAAAGAGGTTATTTAATAATTGAAATAGTTTATAGAAATCCAGGACAAAGCTGTCGCAAAACATGGGGACTAACAAACCCTTTTTTACTCATAAGATTAAAAAATAATGATTTAGACATTGTATTTGAAAAGTTTATAGAGACTTATGAGTGTGATTACAATTAAAATAGCCAGCTTACAACATCGTATCAAAAGCAATGGCTGGCGATAGCAAAAAGTTTTAAGTTGTCGACTCTCGTCTGATTCTTATGTCCTCGCGGACACTTAATCACTCCGAAACCTATTTTAATGAAAAGAACTAGTTTAATATTATTTTTTAAGGTATTATTAAGTGTGTATAGTTTTGGACAACAACCTGACACAACTATTTATATCAATCCTGAAATTCAACCAATATTTAAATACGACACATGTTCAAGTTTAAAAAGCTCAATGAAAGAATATTTCATAGACAATTATAAAATGCCTAGAATCATAATAGATAATGGGTATATAGGAAATATTATTGTGGAATTTGTGATAGAGAAAGACAGTACACTTAGTAATATTAACATTGGTGGGCGCTTAAAACCCACTGATTATTAATTGTTTATTTTTAAGTTCTTTGACATTTTTGTAATCGTATTTCGTAAGCACCTCTCTTACA
>NZ_JBNGOX010000111.1:0-900 GCF_050589785.1 Carboxylicivirga caseinilyticus
TCGTTTTGCTCGTCCTGACACCTTAGTCTACCGTCTTAGTCCCCCTATCGGGTGACACGACACCACGACTAACGCGCCACGACTTCATCCAGCAACCGTTGGCGAGCATACGAGTATTAACATATTTTAAAAATGAAAGGACTGACAGTCTCAATATTAATTTTTATCTCTTTTCTTGTTAATGGACAAGTAAAAAAGTTATCGATTGACAGTGACACATCATTCTGGTACAAAAATCATGTTGACTTTGTAAAAGAACTCGGAATAAAAGAAATTACTTCGTTTCAAAATGATTCAGTGTTTAGATTTTGGGATGGTAATAAAGTTGTTCAAATAGAAAAAAATAGCAAAAGCTATAAAGGGGACGTCTTTTTCTTTCTTCGAGAGTACAATGGAGATAGCCAAAAATCAGAAAGATTATATTCTAGTTCAATGTCACTAGACTCAAATACAATAAATAAGATTTTAGAATTATTTTCAGATTTTAAAATCTTTGAATTTCCAAGTGACTCCAAGATTCAAGGATGGGAAAAAGGACTTGACGGATCTACTTACCTGACTGAATTTAATTGCCCAAATTACTATTCTGTAAAATCATATTGGACTCCAACAGTTCAAGAAAAAGTTAAAGAAGCAAGATTTTTACAGTATTTTATCAATGAATTGAATATAATTGATGAAATAAATGACGGACATAAGAAATTTATGAAGAATCAGCCTTTTGAGAGCTACTACATGACTATTGATGGTGTAGTTATAGTGACCCTAATAAAATAGAAAAAGTACGGCTCGCCAACACGCTGGAATAAAGCATGGCTCGTTTTGCTCGTCCTGACACCTTAGTCTACCGTCTTAGTCCCCCTATCGGGTGACACGACACCACGACTAACGCGCCACGAC
>NZ_JBNGOX010000112.1:0-887 GCF_050589785.1 Carboxylicivirga caseinilyticus
CATTTTCCCTTCGTTTTGAAACGAAGGGAAGCACAATTAAGATCGCATCCTTTTTTACGTTTTAGAAAAAGATGCAATCCTAATACAAAAAAGGCCATCCACAAACGGACAGCCTTGTAAAGTATCTCATTAAAAATTGATCAGGGAAATTTAGGAAACTGCTGAAAATCAGGATCTCTTTTCTCTAAGAAGGCCTTACGTCCTTCCTGTGCTTCTTCCATTAGGTAGAACATTAAAGTTGCATCACCTGCCATCTCCATAATTCCCGTCTGACCATCCAACTCAGCATTTAAGCCGCGTTTGATCATACGCAGTGCCATAGGGCTTCGTTGAAGCATTATTTTACACCATTCAATGGTTGCTTCTTCTAACTGATCCAAAGGTACAACACGGTTAACTAATCCCATATCTTCGGCTTCCTTAGCAGAATATTGCTTACAAAGAAACCAGATCTCACGTGCTTTTTTCTGACCAACATGACGAGCCAGATAGGATGAACCAAAACCGCCATCAAAACTACCCACTTTTGGACCACTCTGACCAAAAATTGCATTTTCTGAAGCAATGGTTAAATCACAAACCACATGCAATACATGACCACCGCCAATAGCATAACCATTCACCATAGCTACCACAGGCTTAGGTAGTGAACGAATGCGTTTGTGCAGATCCAACACATTCAAACGAGGCACTCCGTCATCATCTACATAACCACCATAACCTTTTACATTCTGATCACCACCTGAACAAAATGCCTTATCTCCTTCACCGGTTAAAACCACTACTCCAACATCCTGACGTTCACGACAGATATCAAAGGCCTCAATCAGCTCTTTCACTGTCTTGGGGCGAAAGGCATTATATACCCTTGGACGGTTAATCGTAAT
>NZ_JBNGOX010000113.1:0-887 GCF_050589785.1 Carboxylicivirga caseinilyticus
ATTACGATTAACCGTCCAAGGGTATATAATGCCTTTCGCCCCAAGACAGTGAAAGAGCTGATTGAGGCCTTTGATATCTGTCGTGAACGTCAGGACGTGGGAGTAGTTGTTTTAACCGGAGAAGGTGATAAGGCATTTTGTTCAGGTGGTGATCAGAATGTGAAAGGATATGGTGGTTATGTAGATGATGACGGAGTGCCTCGTTTGAATGTTTTGGACTTGCATAAGCGAATTCGTTCACTACCTAAGCCGGTAGTAGCCATGGTAAATGGATATGCCATAGGAGGAGGTCATGTATTGCATGTGGTTTGTGATTTGACCATAGCTTCAGATAATGCTATTTTTGGTCAGAGTGGACCAAAAGTGGGTAGTTTTGATGGTGGATTTGGTTCATCCTATCTGGCTCGTCATGTCGGACAGAAAAAAGCTCGTGAGATTTGGTTCCTTTGTAAACAATATTCAGCTCAGGAAGCTGAAGATATGGGATTGGTAAATCGAGTAGTTCCTGTGGATCGGTTAGAAGAAGCAACCATTGAATGGTGTAAAATAATGCTTCAACGCAGCCCTATGGCTTTGCGTATGATCAAACGCGGCTTAAATGCTGAGTTGGATGGTCAGACGGGAATTATGGAGATGGCAGGTGATGCTACTTTAATGTTCTATCTGATGGAAGAAGCACAGGAAGGACGTAAGGCATTCCTGGAGAAGAGGGATCCTGATTTTCAGCAATTCCCTAAATTTCCATGATCAATCTTTAATGAGATATTTTACAAGGCTGTCCGTTCATGGATTGCCTTTTTTGTATTAGGATTGCATCTTTTTCTAAAACGTAAAAAAGGATGCGATCTTAATTGTGCTTCCCTTCGTTTCAAAACGAAGGGAAAATG
>NZ_JBNGOX010000114.1:0-861 GCF_050589785.1 Carboxylicivirga caseinilyticus
GTCGTGGCGCGTTAGTCGTGGTGTCGTGTCACCCGATAGGGGGACTAAGACGGTAGACTAAGGTGTCAGGACGAGCAAAACGAGCCATGCTTTATGCCAGCGGGTTGGCTACTGGGCGTTTTTAAATGTAAAATATCTATCTATAAATCCTAATAAAAAAAACAGTATATACATCCCCCATCCAATGTCCGAATAAAAACGATAAGGGGTTGGTCCCTTAAAGTATCTAAATATCATGAAGACAAAACTAAATCCTAAACTAGTTATCCACAAAATAGTATATACTTTCATACGTCTATTATATTTTGCTATTTTTAATTTTAACTGGATTGCTTCATCATTAGGTAACAAATCTGTCAATTCTTTAAAAACACTTATCGAATCATTAATCTTTTTTCCTGATTCTAATAATGTACACGCATAAACAAATTCAACATCTGTATAGCATTCTAAATACTCTTCTGATTTTCCCTTTAATTTTGAAATTATTGTTTGAACTTCATTTCGGCGATCAATTATTTTAGACCATTGATTGCACAAACCCAATGAATGGTAATATTCAGCTAAAGTATTTGAAATATTTTCTAATTCTTCAATTTCATTAGTCTGATAACCGATAATAAAATCATAATCTTTTTCTATTTCTTCAATGAATTTTTCATTGTCGTCTTCACTTATATTGTCTAGGTTATCGATTATATCACTAAGTATTTTCATGCCTGATTAATAGTCTTGTTTAATTGCATATACGATTTTTTGCCTTGTAGCCAACGTTTGCTGGATGAAGTCGTGGCGCATTAGTCGTGGTGTCGTGTCACCCGATAGGGGGACTAAGACGGTAGACTAAGGTGTCAGGACGAG
>NZ_JBNGOX010000115.1:0-778 GCF_050589785.1 Carboxylicivirga caseinilyticus
TTTAAAAACTGAGTAAAAAATTACTATCATTGCAACTTCTCTCAAAGTGGCACAGTTTGACCGATAATGGTGGCATGGTCACTCCGAAATAGCCAGATGACGAAACCTCTGCCGCTTCAGCCTCATTCTCCGATAAAAAAGCAGAATTGGAGAAAGTTTTTAAACTGCAACGCAAAAAAGCAAAGGTTATATTCCGTAACGATAGTTTAACAGCCGACAAATTGGCAATTTCAGGCGAAATGCCACGGACTTATATCAAATGGCTAGAAGCTGCAAAGAAATTTTATAGCGTAGCAACCACCGATACAGCTATTCAAACCAAATTGGCAAGATTAGCAATTACCGCTGACTCATTAGCTGCCGCAAATACATTGATAACTGAACTGGAAGCAGCCAGAGCAGAATACTTAAAAGAAGTTGGAGAATCACAGGATGCAACAAAAGCCAAAGATGCAGCCTTTGCAAAGATGGATGATTGGATGAGCGAGTTCTACGCTGTTGCACGGATTGGATTGGAAGATAATCCACAACTATTAGAAGCGTTAGGCAAAGTAGTTAGATAATAACAATAAGGCCAACTCAATTTGTAAGCACATTGGCAAGTCAAACAGCCTGCCCCGACCCCTCGGGGAGCCAAACTCAAACCAAAACTTGCCAAAGAGCTTACAAAGCCAACCCTAAATGAGGGTGTCCAAAAACTAAACATCAGAACAACGTTAGTTTCAATTTGTAATAAAATATCATTTTATGTCACCCCTAAGTCCCCTTCAGGGGATTT
>NZ_JBNGOX010000116.1:0-669 GCF_050589785.1 Carboxylicivirga caseinilyticus
GCTGGAAAAACCAGCTTACACTCTCCACATTTAAGATTTACAATCATGTGTTATCATATTGGTTATCTGTGCTATGCGCAGCATTGTGTACAACGGTATATGCATGGCGCGTTTTAATGCGCTATCGCATATTGTTAAGAGCTGTTGTTCCCTGAGCGCCTTGTAATTCCAATCAGTTGATAGGCGTCTTGTGAATCTCAACACGCCATTCGTAGAATGGCTCAGCTCGCTGTTCAACCTTGCATACCATTTTGTCCAATGACGTTCGTTTTTTAACAATCTGGTTGATTTAATTCGTTGTTTGCTATTTATCTTCGATAAGTGGTCGTGCAACGAATGCAGGTAAGTTATTCATTTTTATTGTATTGATTTTGGTTTTTTTTGATAAAGTCCTTGACTTTATCCTCGCGTTCAGCGAACTTCTTCAAAGTCTTTGGACGTCGACTCGTCCTAAAAAGAATCCTTTTTATACGGTTCTCCGTATTTGACTTTGAATCCAACCAAAATAACAATACGCTTTTACTTACCTGAAATCAACCTATTGTACTACGTCATGAAAGGTTGAATTGCTCTTAACGTTTCGTGGATGAAGCGTATGGAGGTTAATAGAGCTGATCTTCTCAAATTTCACTGAGCCAAATCTTTTATTTGTTTTATCTTTTCATTTAG
>NZ_JBNGOX010000117.1:0-559 GCF_050589785.1 Carboxylicivirga caseinilyticus
AAGGATTGCATTTGAATCGTATTCAGCTAAGATAATTTCGAGGGTCGGATCTTTATTATTAGAAAGCTATTAAATCCGATCCTTATCTAATAATCTACACCTCGTTTCTTAACGGGGTGTTTTTATTTTTGAACTTATATCAATGGGAATTGATTAGATATTGCTCCTTCGTTAAGAAACGAAGGAGAGTTTCTCTTTCGAGACTATTTGTGAGATTCTGTGTAATTTGTGGTTAATTTTATAATTGATAATTAGCTAACTAAAGCATCGATAATCATTCTGCCTGCAACATTTTTCAAAAAGTATACATACAGACAGCCCTCCGGGCTTTTGATTTACGTTGCTTATTTGCATAGCACTTATGTACTATGCTGTCACAGACGTCCCTATCGGGACTCGAATTAAAAGGATTGTTTAATATTCCTGAAGATCATACTATTGGTTATATGATGGTATATGGATTGCCTGCTGTGAAATTTGCTCGCTCAGTTCAGTCAGAAGGATTGCATTTGAATCGTATTCAGCTAAGATAATTTCGAGGGTCGGATCTTTATTATTA
>NZ_JBNGOX010000118.1:0-543 GCF_050589785.1 Carboxylicivirga caseinilyticus
ATTGCATTCAGTAAAATTTTGTTACAACAAACTTTCTTGTTGTATATATTATTGGAGAGTCAGCGGATTTATCCCTAAGCTTCGGGACCCCAGTTGGCCTCACGATAACCATCGTGATTGGTATCTCCCCAATTGCATTCAGTAAATTTTAGTTACAACAAACATTCTTGTTGTATATATTATTGGAGAGTCAGCGGAGTTATCCCGATTGTTCGGGACCCCAGTTGGCCTCACGATAGCTATCGTGATTGGTATCTCCCCAATTGCATTCAGTAAAATTTTGTTACAACAAACTTTCTTGTTGTTTATATTATTGGAGAGTCAGCGGAATTATCCCGAAGCTTCGGGACCCCAGTTGGCCTCAAGATAGCTATCGTGATTGGTATCTCCCCAATTGCATTCAATATTTTTATTCGCCTGAATCTTTTATCAGGATAAAATTTGTCACTAAAAAAGCCACTCGAAAAATCAAATGGCTTAAAAGAGCGGAAGACGGGGCTCAAACCCGCGACCCTCAGCTTGGAAGGCTGATGCTCTATCAAC
>NZ_JBNGOX010000119.1:0-512 GCF_050589785.1 Carboxylicivirga caseinilyticus
AACACAAATTAACAGAGTTTCTTCAAAAAAAGAGTGCAATTTGATTTGGAAGTTTAGAAAAAACTGGCTTATTTTGCACCCGCTTTTGAGAACAACGGTTGTCATGAAAAGCAGGCAGGGCGGGCGATAGGCTAGTCTTGAAATAATGAAAGCAAAGAAAGTTTTTGACAGAAAGATAAGATTTAGTAACTTGTTTTTCTGGCTCCAAAAAAAAGGTTTTTAAGAGGCGATGGAAGAGTTAGGGATTGAAAATGAACGACTCGAAAAAAAAGAAGAAAAAACTTAAAAAAAGATTTGGAGGATAAAACAAAAACTACTTACCTTTGCAGCCGCTTCTCAAACGAGGGTAGCAAAAAACGGACATCGGACTACGATCTTCGAACTAAAAATAAGACATAATGGTTAACCAATTCAGTTCGATTCTGAATATGTCACAAGAGCAAAAGGCTCAAAAGATCTTTGAAAATATTGAATAGTACCTAAACGAGCAAAGCTCGTTCCATTATCGAGAG
>NZ_JBNGOX010000120.1:0-499 GCF_050589785.1 Carboxylicivirga caseinilyticus
GAGTTATGTATGATAACTTGAATAATAAAATGTCTTCCGAGAATTATTTAATAGGGGATCAGCATGCAACATACTTTGTAACATTTACTATCATAGATTGGATAGATGTTTTTACAAGAATTGAGTACAAGGACATAATTGTGGATTCATTAAAGTTTTGTCAGGAAAATAAAAAGTTAAGAATCTTTGCATGGGTACTAATGACGAATCATCTGCATATGATATGTAAAACTGAAGATTCTCAAAGGTTAAGTGACTTCATTCGGGATTTTAAACAATTTACGGCTAAGACTCTTTTAAAGATGATTGAAGAAGGAAAGGAGAGTAGAAAAGAATGGATGTTATATCGTTTTCAGTATGCTGGTAAATTTGATAATAGAATTAAAAAATACAGATTCTGGCAAGATAAAAGTCATCCTGTTTTGATGGATAGTAATATTAAACTTGACCAAAGGATTAACTATATTCATAATAATCCGGTTAAAGCAGGATGGGTGGT
>NZ_JBNGOX010000121.1:0-499 GCF_050589785.1 Carboxylicivirga caseinilyticus
ATCAATTGGAATTGATATGTCATTTTCCCTTCGTTTTTGAAACGAAGGGGAGTACAATACAGTATGTGCTTCACAAAATTAAATGCCTCATCCTCGACAGGAATCATTTAGGAAAATGTCTTGAATTTCCTAATTCATTTACACTAAACTCGTCTTTATTATTAAGAAATTATTGCTGATAGCTAAGGTTTTTATCAATTGGAATTGATTTGTCAATACCCCTTCGTTTGGAAACGAAGGGGAGTACAATACAGAATGTATTACACAAACTTAAATGCCTCATCCTCGATTCCTATCGAGGAGCTAATTTCTTTGAATTTCCTAATTCATTTATACTGCATTCTTCTTTATTATTAAGAAATTATGACGATAGCTAAATTTTTCATCAATTGGAATTGATTTGTCATTTTCCCTTCGTTTTGAAACGAAGGGAAGCACAATTAAGATCGCATCCTTTTTTACGTTTTAGAAAAAGATGCAATCCTAATACAAAAAAGGC
>NZ_JBNGOX010000122.1:0-441 GCF_050589785.1 Carboxylicivirga caseinilyticus
AGATCTTGAATCTAACACATGGGGGATTAGCTCAGCTGGCTAGAGCGCCTGCCTTGCACGCAGGAGGTCATCGGTTCGACTCCGATATTCTCCACCAAAGAAAGTAAAAAGGATAAAGGCAAAAGTAAAAAGTAAGGCAAAGGCACACTTTTGAGGTTTAACTTTAGAGTTTTGATTTCAAGAAAGTAAAACAAAGGTTTTACTAGAAAAAACATCATGAAAATCATCTTGATACTTGATACTAGAATCTTGATACTAAGATGAACGATACATTGGATTAATATTTCAGTTCGATTCTGGAAGTATCACTAAAGCATAAAAGAAGGCTTCGGACTACGGTCTGAGTACTTCGAGCTTAAAAGTTCTTTGACATATTGGCAACAACCAAAACCATATACACCAACTATGGTGTGTGTAAAAGAAAGTAGACAAGGGCGTACG
>NZ_JBNGOX010000123.1:0-425 GCF_050589785.1 Carboxylicivirga caseinilyticus
ATTATCAGCATTATTAATGTATAGTCTAGGTCCAGTTGCTCCGAATTGTATATTTTGATCAAAAGTTAAGATAAGACTTTGACTTGCCGTAACATCAGTGGCATCCTGAACTGGAAGATAAGTTGTTATTTCCGGAGCAGGTATGACGGTAGTAAATCTCCATTGATTCACATCACTAATACCTTGGAAAGCTAAACTGGTCGCTTGAGATACAATAAACCCTGGATCAATTGTAATATAATATATAGCACCTTCAACGAAATCGTTATGGTTCACGTAAAGAGTCGTGCCTGAAGTTGTAGCATTTGCGTTACTTGTAGCAAAAGAAGTAAATTCAGTTCCATTTTCATTATAGATATAGAATCTTCCGGAGGAACCTTTACTAATATTTTGATCGAACGTTAACTGGAGTTGTTGATTAATGG
>NZ_JBNGOX010000124.1:0-414 GCF_050589785.1 Carboxylicivirga caseinilyticus
CGTGTTGCCGACAACCGGGTAGAAATAGCTGACTATGGGGATTGATAAGAATGATGGAAGGGTATTAAATGATTAGCTCTTCTAAGCCTATGATTGTTTTAGGGTAGTTAGTCAGGATACTGTATTGTTTTTATTGCTTTTAGTATATTTCAATCGCTCTCCATCTAAGTTAAGACATAGTAATATCATTCACCTTTCGGTGTTATTTGAGTGTGAGGTGCGGAAGCAATTCAAGAGGTGGTGGACCACGGGCATCAAATGTTAGAATAGTAATCAATTGACCTTTACCACAGGTATAGCATAAATGGTGTTTTATGGGTGGCCTGAATGAAATCCGAGCTTTGCCGATTTGTAGTTCTACTACATCACGCACCTTTTGCTTGATAGCTGAAGATAATATTCCATAATGCCGTA
>NZ_JBNGOX010000125.1:0-414 GCF_050589785.1 Carboxylicivirga caseinilyticus
TGTGTGTGCCTCGCATGGGTAGCGATGCACTTATAGCGTAAGCTATCAAAAAGACATAAATATGCAAATTTATTTTGATAAGTAGCGAAGCTATAAGTAAATATTTTCCATAGGGTGCAAGTCCCGAATGGGCGGGGGTAACGCTTCGAACCATTAGCAAGTGGCAAGCTGGTTATCGGTGACGGTAGCAGTGAAGACTATTGCGATTGAAGAAAGAGCAATATCGACTGCAAATTCCGGTACTGACGAACAGAATTGAAAATCGACGTAGTCAAACCAGATATGAGGCTATTAGGTCGGATAAGGTAACACACCATACTAACGTCCGAAACATTCAACGGAATGCAGACCAAACTAGTAGATCTGGCAGGCATTGGAAGAAGGAAAATACCCTTACCGAGGGAGAGCTCCGTA
>NZ_JBNGOX010000126.1:0-414 GCF_050589785.1 Carboxylicivirga caseinilyticus
TACGGCATTATGGAATATTATCTTCAGCTATCAAGCAAAAGGTGCGTGATGTAGTAGAACTACAAATCGGCAAAGCTCGGATTTCATTCAGGCCAGCTGTAAAACACCGAGTTTGCTATTTGTGTGGAAAAGGTCAACTGATCACTATCTTATCTTTTGATGCCCGTGGTCCACCACCTCTTGAATTGCTTCCGCACCTCACACTCAAATAACACCGAAAGGTGAATGATATTATTATGTCTTAACCTAGATGGAGAGCGATTGAAATATACTAAAAGCATTAAAAACAATACAGTATCCTGACTAACTACCCTAAAATAATCATAGGCTTAGAAGAGCTAATCATTTAATACCCTTCCATCATTCTTATCAATCCCCATAGTCAGCTATTTCTACCCGGTTGTCGGCAACACG
>NZ_JBNGOX010000127.1:0-397 GCF_050589785.1 Carboxylicivirga caseinilyticus
ACAGTCCGTTTAAGAAACAACAATATCCAGCAACAAATTTATGACCTTGTTAACTCCATGTTCTGAAAATGGGTGTCTTTCGCACAAAACAGGAGTATGTTGCATGCTGATCCCCTATTAAATAATTCTCGGAAGACATTTTATTATTCAAGTTATCATACATAACTCAAAATTTCAACCTCTTCTTTTCGATCCTCCTCCTCGACAGGAATCTTTTAGGAAATTGTCTTGAATATCCTAATTCATTTACACTAAACTCGTCTTTTATTATTAAGAAATTATTGCTGATAGCTAAATTTTTCATCAATTGGAATTGATATGTCATTTTCCCTTCGTTTTTGAAACGAAGGGGAGTACAATACAGTATGTGCTTCACAAAATTAAATGCCTCATCCTC
>NZ_JBNGOX010000128.1:0-379 GCF_050589785.1 Carboxylicivirga caseinilyticus
TATAGTCACCTTTATGTCGTTTCTCAAACAAATCGGAATAGATTTTTGAATATTTTCGGTCTATTAATCCTGCTTTGATAAATTCTTGTCCAAATTTTAGACGAGTTCCCGAATGACTTGTAGTTGAAATTTTTCTTTCAATTAATAATGCTCCAACAGCATAAAAGCATGCATAATACATTCGATTTATAGCAGTGTTCCAGAATCTATTTTCAATATGAATATTAACTTCCTCTAAAGTTTCTTTGGCTTTTTGTATGCGATACGATGAATAATCTGAGGGCTTATATTCTGTCATAATTGTATTCCCTCCTTCATTACATTATAGTAAAATGGAGTTATTTTATATTTTGAATTCCATTCACTTAATGAATAAACC
>NZ_JBNGOX010000129.1:0-379 GCF_050589785.1 Carboxylicivirga caseinilyticus
GGTTTATTCATTAAGTGAATGGAATTCAAAATATAAAATAACTCCATTTTACTATAATGTAATGAAGGAGGGAATACAATTATGACAGAATATAATCCCTCAGATTATTCATCGTATCGCATACAAAAAGCCAAAGAAACTTTAGAGGAAGTTAATATTCATATTGAAAATAGATTCTGGAACACTGCAATAAATCGAATGTATTATGCTTGCTTTTATGCTGTTGGAGCATTATTAATTGAAAGAAAAATTTCAACTACAAGTCATTCGGGAACTCGTCTAAGATTTGGACAAGAATTTATCAAAGCAGGATTAATAGACCGAAAATATTCAAAAATCTATTCCGATTTGTTTGAGAAACGACATAAAGGTGACTATA
>NZ_JBNGOX010000130.1:0-359 GCF_050589785.1 Carboxylicivirga caseinilyticus
GTTCTCAAAAGCGGGTGCAAAATAAGCCAGTTTTTTCTAAACTTCCAAATCAAATTGCACTCTTTTTTTGAAGAAACTCTGTTAATTTGTGTTTCTAAGCTGGTTTGGTGTGGGTTAGAGCAAAAATAAAATCTTAGATATTTTTGTTTTTATTATTACTGGCCAAAAAAGTCCAATTATTCATCCAATTTAAATCCCCTTATACAATAAAAAGTCCTTTACTAAAATCATTATGTATTATCCATAACCTGGAAAAATTAGCAAAAAAAGAGGGTGTCCAAAAACTAAACATCAAAACAACGTTAGTTTCAATTTGTAATAAAATATCATTTTATGTCACCCCTAAATCCCCTGAAGGG
>NZ_JBNGOX010000131.1:0-354 GCF_050589785.1 Carboxylicivirga caseinilyticus
TAACGTCCGAAACATTCAACGGAATGCAGACCAAACTAGTAGATCTGGCAGGCATTGGAAGAAGGAAAATACCCTTACCGAGGGAGAGCTCCGTAGCCACGCGATGGTAGAGCGGAGCAGTCAGCAGACGCCATAGTAACCAAAAGAAACGAGCTGTAATAAGATATACAGAGGTCTCACAATTTGGCGAAGGGCTGAACTTTACGTTGCTATCGATCTTTAACGGAGGTCTAATCCGGCTGCTGCCGAATACCAGCCTTAAAGAAACATAGCAGGGAATGGAATATTTTAAAATGAAACGAGACAACAGTAACACAACTAATTTAATTGAACGCATATTACATCCTGTAAACC
>NZ_JBNGOX010000132.1:0-354 GCF_050589785.1 Carboxylicivirga caseinilyticus
GGTTTACAGGATGTAATATGCGTTCAATTAAATTAGTTGTGTTACTGTTGTCTCGTTTCATTTTAAAATATTCCATTCCCTGCTATGTTTCTTTAGGGCTGGTATTCGGCAGCCGCCGAATTAGACCTCCGTTAAAGATCAATAGCAATGTAAAGTTCGGCCCTTCACCAGATTGTGAGACCTCTGTATATCTTATTACAGCTCGTTTCTTTTGGTTACTATGGCGTCTGCTGACTGCTCCGCTCTACCATCGCGTGATTACGGAGCTCTCCCTCGGTAAGGGTATTTTCCTTCTTCCAATGCCTGCCAGATCTACTAGTTTGGTCTGCATTCCGTTGAATGTTTCGGACGTTA
>NZ_JBNGOX010000133.1:0-350 GCF_050589785.1 Carboxylicivirga caseinilyticus
GCATCAGTTCATGACCAAAAGTGGCACAGTTTGAACCGAAATCACTGGCACAGATCAGGCCGATAATGCTGGCACAAAACGATCCGAAATATCCAGGTATCTGAATATGAAATCCCGGTGTTGCAAATCGATGAAACTTTCCAAGTCTTTCTGTAATACCTCTTTCATATTGCTTAATCGTGAAAAATGGAAAAAATTTTATTCTCATTTCTTATAAACTTTATGTTATGTACTCGGGTTCTATTCTATGGCATACAACGTTTGCTGGATGAAGTCGTGGCGCGTTAGTCGTGGTGTCGTGTCACCCGATAGGGGGACTAAGACGGTAGACTAAGGTGTCAGGACGAGCA
>NZ_JBNGOX010000134.1:0-341 GCF_050589785.1 Carboxylicivirga caseinilyticus
GTAATTTGTGGTTGAAAAATAATTGCAGATTTATATCATAAGCTCATCAGTCATAGTGTGAAATTTATCTATAACTGATGACAGAAGTAATGGTGGGAATAAAATCAGACTTGACGTCGCAATAGTGTTAATCGGCAAAGCTGGATACTGCGTGCGACGGATTTAATGACCCTTTTTAAAATACTTTGGGTTAAACCCACGGCTTATACAGCCAGCTTTTCAGGCATCATTAGAAGGATATTCTGGTAAAGCAAACCATAAAATTTAATTGGTGAAATCAGTGTAATTTGTGGTTGAAAAATAATTGCAGATTTATATCATAAGCTCATCAGTCATAGTGT
>NZ_JBNGOX010000135.1:0-337 GCF_050589785.1 Carboxylicivirga caseinilyticus
TTAAAAACTGAGTAAAAAATTACTATCATTGCAACTTCTCTCAAAGTGGCACAGTTTGACCGATAATGGTGGCATGGTCACTCCGAAATAGCCAACCAGATCCGATAGCTTCGAAGTCTACAGATTGAACCTTCATGTCATTTATTATAAATGAGGAAAATGACATGAACAATAATGAACTAAATAATAACTTCTGAATACTTTTCATTTAATTATGCAGTATGTTTTTTAGCTTGCTTACAACGTTTGCTGGATGAAGTCGTGGCGCTTTAGTCGTGGTGTCGTGTCACCCGATAGGGGGACTAAGATGGTAGACTAAGGTGTCACGACGAGCAAA
>NZ_JBNGOX010000136.1:0-336 GCF_050589785.1 Carboxylicivirga caseinilyticus
ATACCCAGTCATTGGTAAATTTGGTTGATGAGTTTGAGAAAAAGCCAGAGTTGTGCTGTTCAATTCTTAACTTTAGGTTTTGAGTTTGACCAATAAAAAATCTGTCAAATTTCTCAGAATAAATTATATAAACGTGGTATTTGACCATGACTAAAAATACAAAAAAAGGTTGACTTCTTTCGAAATCAACCTTTTAAGTGGTGCCACCTGGAATCGCCGCGATAATTATCGTGGCAGGGATACACGGATTTTCGGTTCTCAAAAAGAGTATTTCTGTAATAGTTTTAGGGAAATCTCCGGATATAATTTTAAGTTATTGTAGTATGATCTGGTTCT
>NZ_JBNGOX010000137.1:0-328 GCF_050589785.1 Carboxylicivirga caseinilyticus
TGCTGGGTGTTACGACGTGGACGAAAACCAAAACTATAACTAGAGAATTCAGTTTCGTAATATTCCATTACCACTCTGGAAACTGCTTGTTGCAGTGTTCTGTCAATAGCGGTTGGAATGCCTAAAAGTCGGGTTTTACCTTTGCCTTTGGGTATTTCATTTCCGCGTATGGGTTGTGGTAAGTATTGGCCATTGCGAATCTGTGTTTCTAATTCTTTTCGGTTCTTGTCCAAATGTGATTTTAGTTCTGTGACTTTCATCCCATCAACGCCACCAGCACCTTTGTTTCGTATTACTTCCTTGCTAGCCGTTGTGAGGTTTACAGGAT
>NZ_JBNGOX010000138.1:0-325 GCF_050589785.1 Carboxylicivirga caseinilyticus
TCCTGACGTTCACGACAGATATCAAAGGCCTCAATCAGCTCTTTCACTGTCTTGGGGCGAAAGGCATTATATACCCTTGGACGGTTAATCGTAATTTTTGCAATACCTTCGGCAAATTCAAATTTTATATCTTCATACTCCTTAACAGAAGTCCAGCTTACTGCGCTCATAATTCTTCTTTTAAGCGTTTAAAATATGTTTTTAACACACTAGCATTATCTTTGTTAGGTGTTTTAACTTCTAATATAACAGCTTTTTCACTTTCCTTAAAAAGCTTATCTAATTGACTATCTAATTCTTCTTCATTCTCAGCCAACAAATAATC
>NZ_JBNGOX010000139.1:0-324 GCF_050589785.1 Carboxylicivirga caseinilyticus
GGCGGGCGATAGGCTGGTCTTGAAATAATGAAAGCAAAGAAAGTTTTTGACAGAAAGATAAGATTTAGTAACTTGTTTTTCTTGCTCCAAAAAAAAGGTTTTTAAGAGGTGATAGAAGAGTTAGGAATTGAAAATGAACGACTCGAAAAAAAAGAAGAAAAAAACTTAAAAAAAGATTTGGAGCTTAAATAAAAAACTTCTTACCTTTGCAGCCGCTTCTTAAACGAGTGAGGTTAGAAAGGATAACGGATTGAGGCAGTTAAGTGCTGAAAATTCACAAGAGCAAAAGGCTCAAAAGATCTTTGAAAATATTGAATAGTACCT
>NZ_JBNGOX010000140.1:0-323 GCF_050589785.1 Carboxylicivirga caseinilyticus
GAGGATGAGGCATTTAATTTTGTGAAGCACATACTGTATTGTACTCCCCTTCGTTTCAAAAACGAAGGGAAAATGACATATCAATTCCAATTGATAAAAACTTTAGCTATCAGCAATAATTTCTTAATAATAAAGACGAGTTTAGTGTAAATGAATTAGGATATTCAAGACAATTTCCTAAAAGATTCCTGTCGAGGAGGAGGATCGAAAAGAAGAGCTTGAAATTTCGAGTTATGTATGATAACTTGAATAATAAAATGTCTTCCGAGAATTATTTAATAGGGGATCAGCATGCAACATACTTTGTAACATTTACTATCATA
>NZ_JBNGOX010000141.1:0-322 GCF_050589785.1 Carboxylicivirga caseinilyticus
GGCGGGCGATAGGCTGGTCTTGAAATAATGAAAGCAAAGAAAGTTTTTGACAGAAAGATAAGATTTAGTAACTTGTTTTTCTTGCTCCAAAAAAAGGTTTTTAAGAGGCGATGGAAGAGTTAGGAATTGAAAATGAACGACTCGAAAAAAAAGAAGAAAAAACTTAAAAAAAGATTTGGAGCTTAAACAAAAAACTTCTTACCTTTGCAGCCGCTTCTTAAACGAGAGAGGTTAGAAAGGATAACGGATTGAGGCAGTTAAGTGCTGAAAATTCACAAGAGCAAAAGGCTCAAAAGATCTTTGAAAATATTGAATAGTACCT
>NZ_JBNGOX010000142.1:0-320 GCF_050589785.1 Carboxylicivirga caseinilyticus
CGCTTTCAGCGGAGAGAGAGGGATTCGAACCCCCGGTACCTCGCGGTACAACGGTTTTCAAGACCGCCGCATTCGACCACTCTGCCATCTCTCCAGATGTAATGGAGTAAAGTTTATACTTTGCCTCGCGATAGTTATCGCGGTCTCCAAGTCGATATACGTGAAGTGCATAAAGCACCTTTTGTTGTCAATAAAAAAGGAGAAATCAAATCAGACCTCTCCTTCGAGTGGGCGATGAGGGAGTCGAACCCCCGACCCCTTGGGTGTAAACCAAGTGCTCTAAACCAACTGAGCTAATCGCCCTGAAATATTTTCAGGTT
>NZ_JBNGOX010000143.1:0-310 GCF_050589785.1 Carboxylicivirga caseinilyticus
TTATATTCTGTCATAATTGTATTCCCTCCTTCATTACATTATAGTAAAATGGAGTTATTTTATATTTTGAATTCCATTCACTTAATGAATAAACCATTGGGCTTATTACTTCTCCTAATTCAATTTCTAAATCGTAGAGCGGGTAAGTAACTGATTCTTCAATTTCTGGTGTTATTTTTTCCTTGTTTAGTAGAATTAACAAATCCCAATCGGAGTCATCACGAGCAATTCCTTTGGCTCTTGAACCATACAATATTATCTGTGCATCAGGAAATTTTCCTTTTACAGTATTCTTTATGTCAGATAATAT
>NZ_JBNGOX010000144.1:0-305 GCF_050589785.1 Carboxylicivirga caseinilyticus
GATAAAAGTCATCCTGTTTTGATGGATAGTAATATTAAACTTGACCAAAGGATTAACTATATTCATAATAATCCGGTTAAAGCAGGATGGGTGGTTTATCCGGAGGATTATCTTTACAGCAGTGCATCCAATTATGCAGGTAATTCAGGTATTCTTAATGTGGAATGTATTTGATTCCTTTATCGAAGATAAAATGATTTATCAATTGCCATTGATAATAACTGTTGTTGTTAGTAATAAGTTTTTAATAATAAAGAGGAGTGTGGTGTAAATGAATTAGGAAATTCAAGACAATAAGCTCCTCG
>NZ_JBNGOX010000145.1:0-305 GCF_050589785.1 Carboxylicivirga caseinilyticus
GATAAAAGTCATCCTGTTTTGATGGATAGTAATATTAAACTTGACCAAAGGATTAACTATATTCATAATAATCCGGTTAAAGCAGGATGGGTGGTGAATCCGGAGGATTATCTTTACAGCAGTGCATCCAATTATGCAGGTAATTCAGGTCTTATTAATGTGGAATGTATTTGATTCATATATTGAAGGTAAAATGATTTATCAATTCCGATTGATAATAACTGTTGTTGTTAGTAATAAGTTTTTAATAATAAAGAGGAGTGTGGTGTAAATGAATTAGGAAATTCAAGACAATAAGCTCCTCG